>NZ_JACADT010000627.1:0-3403 GCF_013421635.1 Streptomyces sp. UH6
CCGCCCGCAAGGCCGAGCGCGACCGCCTGCGCCGCCTCACCATGTACGTCAGCCCCATCGCCGGTTCCTACGTCTCCACCGGCTACCAGGCCGGCGGCGCCGTCTGGTCCTCCGGCAGCCACACCGGCGTCGACTTCCACGCCGCCGCCGGCACCCCGGTCCGCTCCGTGGGCCGCGGCACCGTCGTGGAGGCCGGCTGGGGCGGCAGCTACGGCTACCAGGTCGTGATCAAGATGCACGACGGTACCTACACCCAGTACGGCCACCTCTCCTCGGTCGGCGTCGCCGCCGGCCAGTCGGTGACCGCCGGCGATCACATCGGCCGCTCCGGCGCCACCGGCAACGTCACCGGCCCGCACCTGCACTTCGAGGCGCGCACCACCTCCGAGTACGGCAGCGACATCGACCCGGTCGCCTATCTCCGGTCCCACGGCGTGAACCTCTGACAGCCGTCCGGCGAAAGCCCCCGCCCGGTTTCCTCCGGGCGGGGGCTTTTCCGTCCCTCCGGACGGACCGGACGGAATCCGGGCGTAACCCGTTGGTCCGGACAGGGTTCGGCCAAAAAATATCGTTCCACCGCCGCTTGACGTCGGAAATCGAGGGCCATTGCCTTAGAGTCAATTCATTCATCGAGGCGGAGGTCGGCATGCGTATTCCCGCGCATTCGGTATGCACGGCGATTCGGGACGACATCGTCGCGGGCGTCCACGAGCGCGGGACCCGGCTGACCGAGGAACTGCTCGCCCGCCGGTACGGCGTCTCCAGGGTCCCGGTCCGCGAGGCGCTGCGCACCCTGGAGGCCGAGGGCTTCGTGGTCACCCGGCGGCACGCCGGCGCCTGCGTGGCGGAGCCGACCGAGGAGGAGGCCGCCGACCTCCTCGAGATGCGTCTGCTGCTGGAGCCGCTGGGAGCCGCCCGCGCCGCCCAGCGGCGTTCCGAGGCCCACCTGAAGGTACTCCGTGGCCTGGTCAGGCTGGGTCAGGAGCGGGCCCGGCGCGGGTACGGCGACGACCTGCGGTCCCTGGGCGGCTGGTTCCACGAGACCCTCGCCCAGGCGTGCGGCAGCGCCGCCCTGACCTCGACGCTCACCCAGCTGCGGCACAAGATCGCCTGGATGTACGCCGTGGAGCCGCTGCCGGCCCCCGCCGAGACCTGGGCCGAGCACGGGGCCATCGTCGACGCGGTGGCCCGGGGTGACGGCGATCGGGCCCGGCAGGTGACCACCGTGCACACCGAGCGCTCCCTCGCCCTTCACCGTCTGCGCATTCCTGGCCAGAACCGGGGGGACGCGTCACGCCCGGGTGCGGTGAGGACTTCGCAACATGCCGTAAACACGAGTGGCCTCCGGAATTAACAGCAGGGCCGTATACAAGAGGCGAGGAAATTCCCCCGGGCCTATTCCGGCTTTTTCGGGTGCCTGGCGATAAAGGCTGCGCCGACGGTCGGGAAAAAGCGGGATCGCGTTCAGGGGGCCGGGCGGGCCGGGCCTTCCGGTGAATTCCCCGAGACCAGGTCCGCGAGACTCCGGAGCACCGCCTCGGCCCCGTCCCCGTCCCCGTCAGCGCCGGCGGGCTGCTCCTCGCACGTCAGCACGATCTCCTCGCCTCCCCGCACCCCCAGCGACAGCACGCCCAGGATCGACGCCGCGTTCACCGGCCCCGCCCCGGCGCCGTCCGCCCGGTCCACCCGCACCGGCAGCCCCGACTCCTGGACCGCCCGCACGAAGCGCGCCGCCGGCCGCGCGTGCAGCCCGTGCGGACCCGCCACCCTGACCCGGTACTCCGGCATGTCCGGTTCCCTCCTCGCCCTCGCCGTCACCCGGCATCGCACCGCGCCCCGCACAGCCGCGCGCCGTAGGGTGGCGGCATGCAGAACCCGTCGGACCGTCACGAGTACCCCGCACACTGGGAAGCCGACGTGGTGCTGCGCGACGGCGGCATCACCCACGTCCGGCCCATCACCGAGGACGACGCGCAGCGCCTGGTCAGCTTCTACGAGCAGGTCTCCGACGAGTCCAAGTACCTGCGCTTCTTCTCGCCCTACCCGCGCCTGTCCGCCAAGGACGTGCACCGCTTCACCCACCACGACTACGTGGACCGGGTCGGGCTCGCCGCCACCGTCGGCGGCGACTTCATCGCCACCGTCCGCTACGACCGGGTCGACGCCACCGGCATGCCCGCCTCCGCGCCCGCCGACGAGGCCGAGGTCGCCTTCCTCGTCCAGGACGCCCACCAGGGCCGCGGCGTCGCCTCCGCGATGCTGGAGCACATCGCCGCCGTCGCCCGGGAACGCGGCGTCCGCCGCTTCACCGCCGAGGTCCTGCCGGCCAACACCAAGATGATCAAGGTGTTCACCGACGCCGGCTACGCCCAGAAGCGCAGCTACGAGGACGGCGTGGTCCGCCTCCACCTCGACCTCGAGCCCACCGGCCGGTCGCTCGCCGTCCAGCAGGCCCGTGAACAGCGCGCCGAGGCCCGCTCCGTCCGGCGCCTGCTCGCCCCCGGCTCGGTCGCCGTGATCGGCGTCAGCCGCACTCCCGGCGGCGTCGGCCGCGGCGTGCTGGAGCACCTGCGCGACGGCGGCTTCACCGGCGCACTCCACGCGGTCAACGCGTCCTTCCCCGAGGACCTCACCGAGATCGAGGGCGTCCCCGCCCACCGCTCGCTCGGCGCCGTGGACGGGCCCGTGGACCTCGCGGTCGTCGCCGTGCCCGCCGACCGGGTGCCCGAGGTGGTCGACGCGTGCGGGGCGCACGGCGTCCAGGGACTGGTGGTGCTCTCCGCCGGCTACGCCGAACTCGGCCCCGAAGGACGCGAACGGCAGCGCCAACTGGTGCGCCAGGCACGGGCCTTCGGCATGCGCGTCATCGGCCCCAACGCCTTCGGCGTGGTCAACACCGCCCCCGGCGTCCGGCTCAACGCCTCCCTGGCCCCCGAGATGCCCCGCGCCGGCCGCATCGGCCTGTTCACCCAGTCCGGGGCCATCGGAGTCGCCCTGCTCTCCCGCCTCCACCGGCGCGGCGGCGGCGTCACGGGCGTCACCGGCGTCTCCACCTTCGTCTCGGCCGGCAACCGCGCCGACGTCTCCGGCAACGACGTCCTCCAGTACTGGTACGACGACCCGGAGACCGACGTCGCGCTGATGTACCTCGAATCCATCGGCAACCCGCGCAAGTTCAACCGCCTCGCCCGGCGCACCGCGGCCGCCAAACCGCTCGTCGTGGTGCAGGGCGCCCGGCACAGCGGCGTCCCGCAGGGCCACGCCGTCCGCGCCACCCGCCTGCCGCACGACACCGTCTCCGCGCTGCTGCGCCAGGCCGGCGTGATCCGCGTCGACACCATCACCGAACTGGTCGACGCCGGCCTCCTGCTGGCCCGTCAGCCGCTCCCCGCCGGACCGCGCG
>NZ_JACADT010000628.1:0-3402 GCF_013421635.1 Streptomyces sp. UH6
TCTCCGGCGGGGCGTACGGGATCGACGGAGCCGCGCACCGGGGTGCGCTGGGGGCGGGCGGGGCCACCGTGGCCGTGCTGGCCTGCGGGGTGGACCGGCCCTACCCGCGCGGACACGCCAGGCTGATCGCCAGGATCGCGGAACAGGGCCTGGTGATCGGGGAGTTGCCGCCGGGCGACCACCCCACGCCGTCCCGCTTCGTGCTCAGGAACCGGGTGATCGCCGCGCTCACCCGGGGCACGGTGGTCGTCGAGGCCGCGCGCCGCAGCGGATCCCTGTCCACGGCCCGGGCGGCGCGTCGGCTCGGCCGCTTCACCATGGGGGTCCCCGGCCCGGTCACCAGCGGGCTCTCCACCGGCGTGCACCAGCTGCTGCGGGAGGAGGCGGTACTGGTGACCGACGCCGCCGAGGTCGTCGAGCTGGTGGGGGCGATGGGGGAGCTGAAGGAGACGCCGGAAGGCCCGCTCCTGCCCCGTGACCTGCTGCGGGCCGACGTCCGCCGGGTCCTGGACGCACTGCCCGCCCGGGGGGCCGCTCCGGTCGCGGAGGTCGCCCGGGAGGCGGCGACCACGCCGGACGACGCGGTCGCCAGGCTCTACGAACTCCGCTCGCTCGGTCATGTCGAACGACACGGCGACGGATGGCAGTTGACACGCCATGCGGTGATGTCGGCGCGCGCCGGCGCCGGACCGCCGTGAGGGGAGCGCTCGGCCGTCCGGGTGGTCCCCGACGCCCTTGCGAATACCCGGAGTTGGGCCTTCCGGGTGGTCACGCCGGGTGAGGGCCAGGGCTCCGGCGGGCCGCCGGACGGGTGCCGGAGGAACGTATCTGCGGATAGATGCCGGTTCGTCCTTCACGGACTGCGATGCTCCAGTCGCGCTACGCTCACGAGGATCCCCGGCGCTCAGGTGCGCCGGAGCGCGAGACCGGTACCACGGCAGAACGGCACAAGGCGACGAATGCCCCAGCACACCTCCGGGCCCGACCGGGCGGCGGCGGTCACCCCCGCGGCCCGGGGCAGCGTGCGGCCTCCCGCTCCCTCGACCGTCGACGAGCTGTGGCGGACCTACAAGGCGACCGGGGACGAGCGGCTGCGGGAACAGCTCATCCTGCACTACTCGCCCCTGGTCAAATACGTCGCCGGCCGGGTGAGCGTGGGACTGCCGTCCAACGTCGAGCAGGCGGACTTCGTCTCCTCCGGTGTCTTCGGGCTGATCGACGCCATCGAGAAGTTCGACGTCGAGCGGGAGATCAAGTTCGAGACGTACGCGATCACCCGGATCCGGGGCGCGATGATCGACGAACTGCGCGCCCTGGACTGGATCCCGCGCTCCGTGCGGCAGAAGGCGCGGAACGTCGAGCGCGCCTACGCCACGCTGGAGGCGCGCCTGAGGCGGACTCCGGCCGAGGCCGAGGTGGCCGGGGAGATGGGCATCACCGTCGAGGAGCTGCACGCCGTCTTCAGTCAGCTCTCGCTCGCCAACGTGGTCGCCCTGGAGGAGGTCCTGCACGGGGGCGGCGAGGGCGGTGGCCGGATGAGCCTGATGGAGACCCTGGAGGACACCGCCGCCGACGACCCGGTCGAGGTGGCCGAGGACCGTGAGCTGCGGCGACTGCTGGCGCGGGCCATCAACATGCTGCCGGACCGCGAGAAGACGGTGGTCACGCTGTACTACTACGAGGGCCTGACCCTCGCGGAGATCGGCAACGTGCTCGGGGTGACCGAGAGCCGGGTCAGCCAGATCCACACCAAGTCGGTGCTGCAGCTCAGGGCCAAGCTGGCGAGTTTCGGGCGCTGACGGTTCTCCCCGGAGCGGGTGGGTGGGCGGCGCCTTCACCCCCGTCCCTCCGTAGAGTGGTGATGTGCCAAGGATTCGAGCGGCCTCGGTGGCCGAGCACAGGTCGATGCAGCGGGCCGCACTGCTGGACGCCGCGCGGTCCCTGCTGTCCGAAGGCGGTACGGAGGCGCTGACCTTCCCCGCGCTCGCCGAGCGGACGGGGCTGGCGCGGTCGTCCGTCTACGAGTACTTCCGCTCCCGTGCGGCGGTGGTCGAGGAACTCTGCGAGGTCGACTTCCCGGTCTGGGCGGCCGATGTCGAGGCCGCGATGGCGGCCGTGGAGGGGCCGGCCGCGAAGGTCGAGGCGTATGTGCGGCAGCAGCTCGCACTGGTCGGGGACCGGCGGCACCGGGCGGTCGTGGCCATCTCCGCGGGAGAGCTGGACGAAGGGGCGCGGGAGAAGATCCGCGCCGCGCACGGCGGGCTCGTGACGATGCTGGGCGGCGCCCTGCGGGAACTGGGCCACCGGCAGCCGCGGCTGGCGGCGATGCTGCTGCAGGGGGTCGTGGACGCGGCGGTCCGGCGGATCGAGCTGGGTGCGGCGGAGGAACCGGAGGAGATCACCGCCGCGGCGGTGGACATGGCCCTGCGGGGCGTCCTCGGCCCGGACGCGACCCCCGGCGCCTGAGCCCTCGCCCTCCCCGCCGCCGCCACGTGCGCCGCGACGCCTGAACTCTTGACGCGCGAGCCGTCGATGCCTGCGCCTGCGTTGCCTGCGTTCTCACGGTCCGAGCCGCGTTGCCTGGGGTTTTGCGGTCCGAGCCGCGGTGCCTGCGCCTGCGGTGCCTGAGCTCTCAAGATCCGAGTACCGGTGCCTGTGCCGGCGATGCCTGGGTTCCAAGGTCCGGGCCTCGGTGCCTGTGCCGGCGATGTCCGAGTCATCGAGGCCCGAGCCCCGGCCGCTGCGCCTGCGACGCCTGTGCCCTCGACCGCTGAGTCCTCCGACGCTCGGGCGGGCCTCAGTGCCTGCCAGGTTCGGCGTAGGGCCCCTCAGGCCTGCGCGATCAAGACCAGAGCCTCCGACTGCCGCGCCGTGGATCGCGCCGCGCCCCCTCACTCGTGCGCCCCCTCACTCGTGCGTCCCCCGCACTCGCGCGGCCTCGCTGCCCCTGGGGCCAGTCGCCCTGTCGGGCCGAGGAGGGCCCGGCTTCCGTGGCGGCCGCCCGCCGCGTGCGTGAGGACCCCACCCGCCGCGTCCACCCCCTGCGCTCTCCCTTCGCTCGAACAGGTGGCAGCACTTCAGGGCCACGCCTTCGGCAGTGGGAGCTCCGCGGGGACGGGGAGGAGACGCGGTGGGTGAGGGGCGAGGAGCCAGGGAGGCAGGAGGCCGAGGGGGTCGAGGTAGGTACTGCCGCGGCGCAGACCCCAGTGGAGGCACGGGGCACCGGGGCAGTGGGCCCCGGCGGTGAGGGCGCCGAGGAGTGCGCCGGCGGTGACCTCGTCGCCCTTGCGGACGGTGGACGCCACGGGCTGGAAGGTGGTCCGCAGCGGCGGGTCCCCCGTGCCGGAGAGCTCCACGGAGACCACGCCCCGGCCCGCCACCCGCCCGGCGAAGGAGACCCGC
>NZ_JACADT010000629.1:0-3389 GCF_013421635.1 Streptomyces sp. UH6
CCGGCGACGCCATCGACGTCTACCGCGGCGACGGCCGGCCGGCCCGCTTCACGGTGGAGGAGGTGCGGACCCTGGGCCGCGACGACTTCGACGCCCGCACCGCCTACGGGCCGCGCAGACCCGGCCGCGCCGAACTGCGGCTGGTGACCTGCGCCGGCGCGTGGGACGAGGCGGTGCGTGCATACACCGCCAATGTGGTGGTCTCGGCCTATCTCACCGGATGAGGTGAACGATGATCCGGAACTTCCGTGTTGATGCTCTCCGTTGGATTCGCGTGGGTGACAACTGAAATGTCAGGACTGAGAATGGGAACGACAGTGCGCCCAGGGGGGACAGCAGGGGGGAACGGGATGTACGCCATCAGGCGAGCCAGGAGGGTGAGACGGCTGTGCGCGACGGTGCTCGGCACAGCGCTGCTGCTCACGGTCGTGGGCTGCTCCGGTGACGAGGAAGGGGACGGGGAACGGCAGAGGGAGCGGGCGGGGGGCCCGGCCGTCGGGAAGGGCGCGCCGTTCTGGGTCAACCCGAACGGCAGCGCGGCCAGGCAGGTCGAGGCCTACGAGCGGGAAGGCCGGGAGGCCGAGGCCGAGGTCATCCGGCGGATAGCGGAACAGCCGGCGGGCGAGTGGGTCGGCACGTCCGACCCCGAGGGCGAGGCCCGTGCGCTCACCGAGGCCGCGGTGCGGGCCGACCGCAGGGCGCTGCTGGTCCTCTACAACATCCCGCACCGCGACTGCGGCAACTACTCCGGCGGCGGAGCCCTCGACGGCAACGCCTACCGGTCCTGGCTGGAGGCGGTGATGCGCGGCATCGGCGACCGCCCGGCGACGGTGGTCCTCGAACCCGACGCCGTGCTGCACCTGGTCGACGGGTGCACACCCGCCGAGTTCCACGAGGAGCGGTACGCGCTGCTCGACGAGGCGGTGACGCGGCTGAAGGGACTGCGGAACACCAAGGTCTACCTGGACGCGGGCAACGCGGGATGGGGACGGCCGGAGCAGATCTGGGAGCCGCTCAGGAGGGCCGGGGTGGAGAAGGCCGACGGCTTCGCGGTCAACGTCTCCAACTTCTACTCCACCGCCGACTCCATCGCCTACGGCAAGTCGCTCTCCGCGAAGGTCGGCGGCCGGCACTTCGTCGTCGACACCAGCCGCAACGGCAACGGCCCCTACGAGGAGGGCGACCCCGGCGAGCGCTGGTGCAACCCGCCGGGCCGCGCCCTGGGCGAGACGCCGACGACCAGCACGGCGGACCCGCTGGTCGACGCCTACGTGTGGGCCAAGCGGCCCGGCGAGTCCGACGGCACCTGCAAGGGCGGGCCGAAGGCCGGCGAGTGGTGGCCGGAGTACGCGCTGGCGCTGGCGCGGGCGTCGGGCTGACGGCACGGACGGCGAAGGGGCGGCCCCGCGGTGCGGGACCGCCCCGTCCGTCCGCGGCGCTCAGGGCACCTTCACCCACCGCGCCGTCGAGGGAACCCCGTCCCGGTCGGTGAAGAACAGCATGTACCAGCCCGGCTGCACCAGGTTCCGGTTCCCGGGCACGGTCACCGTCACCCCGCCGGCCGTCCGCTCCAGCTCCAGGGCGATCGACCGCTGGTCCACGTCCGTGACGTGCGTGGAGGCGCTCGGGCGGACGAGCCGCGCCGTCGCCAGGCGGCCGGCGTCCGGGGAGCGGAACGTGGCCGACCCGCCGCGGCGGACGGTGTCCGGGCCGTCCTCCACCACCGGCTGCTCGCCCCGGTAGAGGTAGGGCGGCGTGTAGATCTCCACGCGCTGCTCGAAGACGCCCGGCCGGGAGTCGGCCCGGTCCGCGAAGAGCGGGTCGGATCCGAAGAACATCACCCGCCCGTCCGGCAGCAGGATCGACCCCGAGTGGTAGTTCCGGCCCACCAACGGGTCGGCGACCCGGCGGAAGGCGTTCGTGTCCGGGTCGTACAACCGGGCCTCGAGGATGTCCGAACCCGAACGCCCCCGGTAGTCCTCCGAACCGCCGGACACCAGCACCGTGTCGTCCGGCAGGACCGAGGACTGCGGGTACCGGGTGCCGCGGCCGAGTGACGGTCCGTCGGTGAAGCGCGGCGTGCGGGAGCTGAGGTCGACCAGCCGGGTCCGCTCCGTCGACGCGCGTGACTCGCCGACCCCGCCGCCGCCGATCACCAGGTACTTCTCGTCCTGCGCGGGCGGCAGCAGCACGGTGCCGGAGGTCTCCAGCCGGTCCGCGTCCCGCATCCCGGGGATCTTGGTGAACGTGTCGGTCCGCACGTCCCACACGCCGGGGTCGCGGCCCACGTCCGCGGGGCCGTAGCCGGCGTTGGAGCCGGAGTAGAAGAGCTTGCCGTTCTGCATCAGGAACAGCGCCGGATAGGTGGGGAACTGACGCTCCTTCGCGGTGTACGTCCACTTCCTGGTCCGAGGGTCGTACACCTCGTTCTTGCCGGGCACCAGCTGCCCCACCTCGTCCAGGCCCGAGACGGCGAGGACCTTCCCGTCGGAGAGGGTGGTGAGCGTCGGGTACCAGCGGGCCTCCCGCATCGGGTCGACCTTGATGTACCGCTCGGCGACCGGGTCGAACTCGTAGGCGTCGCGGATCCCCTGGAAGTCCCTCTTGTCCAGGGCCAGCTTCTGGGCGATGCCGTACGTGTTGCGGGCGTCGGCGCCTTTCAGGCCCTGGATGCGGTAGTTGTCCTCGGCGCCGGTCTCGTGGCGGGCGCCGCGCCGCTCCGCCTCGACGTAGACACGGCCGAGGCCGGCGTCGTTGCCGAGGAACCTGCCGGTCCCGCGGTCGAACCGCTTCTTCGCGCGCGGGACCAGGACCGAGTCCTGGGCGACGAAGGTCTTGCCGTTCGCCCTGCCGGTGAAGCGGGTGCCCGCCTCGATGGTCATCGGCTTGTCGGGGTTCTCGTTGTGCACCACCATCAGCCCGCCGGCCTTGGTGACGTCGCCCTTCAGCTTCTCGTAGCGCTGGGTACCGCCCGCGATGAGCAGATTGCCGTCGGCGAGCTGGGTGTGACCGGTGCAGAAGAGGTCGCTCGGGGTGGGGACCTTCTTGACCGTGCCCTTCACCGGGTCCCACACTCGGGTGTCGAACCGCCTGGCGTCGAAGTTCTTCCGGTCGTTGCCCGAGCCGGCGATCAGCAGCACCTTGCCGGTGCGCAGCAGGGCGGCGTGGATGGTGTTCTGGCGGTACCCCTCCGGGAACTCGACGACGTCCCAGCGGCCGTTCTCCGCCTTGTACGCGGGCCGGTCGATCGTGTAGGCGTGGTACTTCTCGGACCCGAAGCGGTACAGCCAGGGGCCGTTGGCGCCGGCCAGGGCCAGCACCACGGCGGTCGTGACGGCGATGCGGCGCACCCTGCGCCGCGAGGGGGTGGGCCGGTTCGGCGTCATCGC
>NZ_JACADT010000063.1:0-12787 GCF_013421635.1 Streptomyces sp. UH6
AGGTCGGCCGGGGCGGCCGGGGTGAAGGCCGTGCGGTCGAACACGGCGGTGCAGCCCTGGCCCGTCGGCGACTGGGTGAGGAAGCCGACCGTGGTACGTCCGGGCTCACGCTCGTCCAGGGTGAAGTAGCGCAGCAGTCGCCACCACTCCCCGTCGGTGGAGGCGTGGAACGCCCAGGCCCGGCCCGACCGGGTGACGCGCAGCCACAGCGTGTCGCCGTCCACCTCGAAGGCGTTGGCGTCGTCGGAGGTACCGCGGGTGACCACGGTGACGGCGGTCGGGACCTTCTGCGGCGAGTACTCGAAGCAGAGCTTGGCCCAGCGGTCGTCGGCAGCGTGCACCAGCAGAACGCCGGCGTCGAACGCCGAGGCGAACTCCACCCGCACCCGCGCCGTGAGACGGAAGTCCCCCTCGGGCGGCACGCCCGTCAGCCGTCCTCCGTCCGGCGGCGTACCGGTGCCCGCCGGGTCGAGGAACAGGTCGGTCCCCGCCTGCCCGGTCAGGCGCAGGGCGCCGTCGGCGATCTCGTACACACAGGGCGGCTCACCCTGCGCGTGGAGCGGGAAGGGCACGCCGGGCACGTTCAGCGAAGTCACCGCCGCAGTCTCGTCGCGCGGGTGACGAGGTGTCAACGCCCGTTGGGAGCGCTCCCCTATGCTGTCGCCCGGTTCGCGGGGTCGACCGGCTCCGGCCGAGGGCCGCCGCCGCGCCATCGTCCCGGGCCAGGACCGGACGGGACCGGACCGGGGGCCACCGGCGCTCTCACCGTTTCGTCATGGGAGAAAACGCACCTTGAGCAGCATCTTCATCACCGGTTCCGCACAGGGCATCGGTCACGAGACCGCGCGGGTACTGATCGAGGCCGGACACCGTGTCGTGACCCATGCCCGCGACGAAGGACGTGCCACCGCACTGCGCGCCTCACTGCCCGGCGCCGCCGCGGTGCTGGTCGGCGACCTGGCCTCGCTGGAGGGCACCCGGGCCCTGGCCGTGGCCGCCGTCGGGGCCGGCCCCTTCGACACCGTGATCCACAACGCCGGCGTGGGCGGCGGCGCCTCCCGGCGGGTGGTGACCGCCGACGGCCTGTCCCAGATCTTCCAGGTCAACGTGGTGGCGCCCTACCTGCTGACCGCACTGCTCCCCCGCCCGGCGCGGCTGGTGTACCTCACCTCCGGGCTGGAGTCGCAGGGCCGCCTGGACTTCGACGACCTGACGTTCGCGGAGCGTGCGTGGGACGGCATGCAGGCCTACTCCGACAGCAAGCTCATGGACGTGGTGCTGGCGTTCGCCGTGGCGCGGATGTGGCCCGACACCGTGGTCAGCGCGGTGGACCCCGGCTGGGTCCGCACCAGGCTCGGCGGCCCGAACGCGACGGACGAACTGCCGGACGGGGCCGCGACCCAGGTGTGGCTGGCCTCCTCGGACGAGCCGGAGGCGCTGGCCACCGGCCGCTACCTCAAGCACCGGGTGCCCCTGAAGGCCCACCCCGCCGCCTACGACCGCGGCGTGCAGGAGCGTCTGCTGGCCGTCCTCGCCGAGGTCACCGGCGAGGTCGTCACCACTTCCTGAACGGGCGGCCACCGGACCGCTGTGCACACCGGGGCCGCCGAAGGGACCGGACGACGGCCGAGGGCGGCATGGGCCGTTTCCGGCCGAACTCCCATGACATGCGCATGACCAGGCGGCCGTGCTGGGCAGAGGTTCTGCAGTTCCGAAGTGCTGGGAGCCCTCACGAGCGCATACCCCGTCGCCGTGAATCTCCTCCCCCACCCGGCTCCTCGGGGCCGACCCCCACGAGTGAAGGGACAGCGATGCAGAAGTCCTTGTGGCTGAAGACGGCCGGCACCGCCGCGGCGATCACCCTGGCCGCGGCCACGGCGGCACAGGCCGCCCCGGCCCCGGCCGAATCCGTGAGCGCCGCGGCCGTGGTGACACTCCGCTACGACGACAGCCGTGCCGCCGGCTGGGAGTCGGCGATCGCCGCCGGAGTGGCCTCCTGGAACGCGAACATCGACAACGTCGAACTGGTCGAGGCCGCGCCCGGCACCCGGGCCGAGATCGTGATCGTGGCCACCACCGGCTGGCCGCAGGCGATTCTGGGACCGGTCCGTCCGGGCGGTCAGGTACGCGTCGAACTCGGCAGCCAGGCCGTGTCGCAGGGGTACAACAAGACCCGCATCGCCGCCCACGAGCTCGGGCACAGCCTCGGCCTGCCCGACACCAAGCCCGGCCCGTGCTCCCAGCTGATGTCCGGATCGAGCGCCGGCACCGGTTGCACCAACGCGGTCCCCAACCTGACCGAGCAGGCCCGCGTCGAGTCCCTGTACGCCAACCGCCTGACCGCGCTCCTCCCCGCCGACGGCCGCACCGTCGTCGACGCCCGGTAGGTCCAGCGGCCCCGAGCCCGGTCCGCGGGCTTCCGTCCCGTCGGCGAAAGGGTTCGCCGACGGGGTCGGACCCGCGGCCGGAGGTGCCGCTCGGAGTTGCCGGGAGGAGGGCGGCCGGGCCGGTGCGATGCCGTGCTCTCGTCGTCGACGGCGAAGGGCTCGCCGCATGGATCAGGAACGGGAGCGGTTCGTCGTCATCACCGGAGGGCCCGGATCCGGGAGGAGCACCCTGGTGGACCGTCTCCGGGGAATGGGCCACGCGCGCTCCGTCGAGGCGGGGCGCGGCGTCATTCAGGACCAGGTGGCGATCGGCGGATCCGCCCTGCCGTGGGCCGATCCCGCTCTGTTCGCCGAGCTGATGCCCTGCTGGGAACTGCGCTCGCATCGCACGGCCGCCGGGCAGGCGGGGCCGGTCTTCTTCGACCGCGGTGTCCCCGACGTCGTGGGCTGTCCGCGGTGGCCGCACCGGGAGCGACCTCTCCTGCCGACGGCGTGAGGCCCCGGAATCCGAAGGGGTTCCGGGGCCCGGGGCCCGTCGGCCGGAGCAGGTCGGAGCGGGGTCAGAGCAGGACGGTGGGGCCGTGGGCGTCCAGGGCGGCGATCCGGTCGCGGACCTGGGCGACGAAGACCGGGTCGGCCGCGAGGTCCTCGGCGCCGAGGACGGCGAGGAGGGACGGGACGGCCCGGTCCGCGGGTCCGTCCCAGGCGGCACCCAGGCGGCCGGCCGCCGGGTCGTCGAGCTGGTGGTCCCGCGTGTGACGGGCCCAGGCCGCGACGGCACCGGTCAGGACCGGGACCTCGCGGCCCGCGGCGCGCAGGTCGCGCAGCGGGGCCAGCCAGCGTTCGGGGACCTTGAGGGAACCGTCGGTGGCGATCTGTCCCAGCCGGTGGCGCATCGCCGGGTTGGCGAACCTGTCCACCAGGCCGTCCACGTAGCCGTCCGCGTCCAGACCGGGCGGGAGCGACGCGGCGACCTCGGCGGCGTACGCGCGCAGGACCGGCTCGGCCCACGGGGCGGTCATGGCGTCGGCGACGGTCTCCCGGCCGTCGGCGAGGCCGAGGCAGCTCAGCAGCGTGTGGCTGCCGTTGAGCAGACGGAGCTTCATCACCTGGTACGGGGCGACGTCCGGGACGAAGAGCGCGCCGGTGTCCTCCCAACGGGGGCGGTCCGCCGCGAAGGTGTCCTGGAGGACCCACTGGGTGAACGGCTCACCGGTGACGGCGGCCTCGTCGCGGACGCCGAGGGCGGCGCTCGCGGCGTCCCGGTCCGCGTCGGTGGTGGCGGGGACGATTCGGTCGACGACCGTGGAGGGGAAGGCGACCGCCTCGTCGATCCAGGCGAGCAGGGTGTCGCGGTCGTCCCAGCCGGAGGCCTCGACGAACTCACGGACGAGGCGGGCCACCACCTGGCCGTTGTCGGCCATGTTGTCGCACGGCACGACGGACAGCGGGGCCCCGCAGACCACCCGCCGGACCCGCAGGCCGTGGGCCAGCTGGCCGGGCACGCTCCCCGGGACGTGCGCGCCGGCCAGGTCGGCGGCGACCAGCGGGTCGGCGGTGTCCAGGCCGCCCCCCGGGGCGCGGCGGTAGCCCTTCTCGGTCACCGTGAGGGTGACCACGGTGACCTCCGGGGAGGCCAGCAGCGCCCGCAGCCGGTCGGCGTCGTCGGCGGCGTGCAGGGCCTCGCGGAGCTGCCCGACGACACGGGTGCGCGGGCCCTGAGGGGTGCGCAGGGTCAGCGAGTACAGGCCGTCCTGCGGGGCGAGCTGTTCGACCACGCTCCGCCCCCGCTGGGAGAAGCCGGCGATGCCCCAGCCTCCGCCGTGCAGTGCCTCGGCCTGTTCGGTGTGGACGGCCTGGTGGGCGCGGTGGAAGGCGCCCGGGCCGAGGTGGACGATGCGGGTGCGCAGGGAGCGCGGGTCGACGAGCGGGCCGGCCCCCTCGGGCAGCCCGGCCAGCGCGCCGAGATCGAGTCTGGTCACCAGTCGTGCACCGACCCGTCCGAACGGCGGCCCACGGGAAGGTACTTGGGGTCGTAGGGGAAGCGCGCCGCGGCGTCCTCGTCCAGTTCCACGCCGAGCCCGGGAGCGTCGGACGGGTACAGGGCGCCGTCACGCAGCTCGTAGGTGGGCCGGAACACCTCGTGGGTGACCGGGTCGTGCTCCATGTACTCCTGGATGCCGAAGTTGGGCACGGTGACGTCCAGGTGGACGGCGGCCGACATGCTGACCGGGGAGAGGTCGGTGGCGCCGTGCGAGCCGGTGCGGACCTGGTACAGCTCGGCCAGGTTGAAGATGCGCCGCAGGTGGGTGATGCCGCCGGCGTGGGCGACCGAGCAGCGGATGTAGTCGATCAGCCGCTCGGTGATCAGCTGCTGGCAGTCCCAGATCGAGTTGAAGACCTCGCCCACCGCGATCGGCGTGGTGGTCGCCTGCCGGATCTGCCGGAAGTTCTCCTGCAGTTCGGCCGGGGACGGGTCCTCCATCCAGAACAGCCGCAGCTCCTCCAGCCGGGCGCCGAGGCGGCCCGCCTCGGTCGGGGTCAGGCGGTGGTGGACGTCGTGGAGCAGGTGGAAGTCGAAGCCGAAGCGCTCGCGGATCTCGGCGAGGTAGCGGGGCGCGAAGTCCAGGTACTTCTCGGTGTCCCAGAGCTGCTCCTCGGGAAGGGCCCCGGCGGCCGGCTCGTAGACGGCGCCCTTGCGGACGCCGTACGTGCCCGCGACACCCGGCACGGCCGCCTGGGCGCGGATCGCGCGGTAACCCGCCTCCTTGAACCGGGCGACGTCGTCGATCAGTTCGCCGACGGTGGCGCCGCTCGCGTGGCCGTAGACCAGGACGCCCTCGCGGGCCTTGCCGCCGAGGAGGTCGTGGACCGGCATGCCGGCGACCTTGCCCTTGATGTCCCACAGGGCGGTGTCGACCGCGGCGATGGCCGTCATGGTGACGGGGCCGCGGCGCCAGTAGGCGCCCTTGTAGAGGTACTGCCACATGTCCTCGATGCGGTCGGCGTCACGGCCGATCAGCAGGGGCACGAGGTGGTCGTTCAGGTAGGAAGCGACGGCGAGTTCGCGGCCGTTGAGGGTGGCGTCGCCCAGACCCGTCACCCCGTCGGAGGTGGTGAGCTTGAGGGTGACGAAGTTGCGGCCGGGCGAGGTGACGATGACCTTCGCCTCGGTGATGGTGGCCATGGAGCAGCCCTTCCCGTGGAGCGTGGTGGATCAGTTGCCGGCGGACGCGGTGACGCGCGCGGCGTGCGGAGCGGTGGTGCCGGCGCCGGTGTCGCCGCGGCCCCAGTCGGCGTACTCCACGCCGCCGCGCCGGCCCGGAGCGGTCTCCGGCATGAAGAACAGGGCGACGATGCTGACGAGGATCAGCGCCGCGACGTACACCGCGACCCAGGTGTAGGAGCCGTCGCCGGCGATCAGGAGCGCGGCCGCCACGACGGTGAACGGGCCGCTGGCGATCATCGAGCCGAACTGCCAGACGACCGAGACGCCGCTGTAGCGGGCGCGGGCGGGGAACAGCTCGGGGAAGTACGAGGCCTGCGGCGCGTAGGTGCCCGCGTGGCCCAGCGCGAGGCCGGCGATCAGCAGGGCGACGATCACGGCCATGTTCCCGGTCTCGATCGCCTTGAACGCCGGGACGACCAGCGCCAGGTTGAGGACCGCGGCGGTGAAGTAGACCGGCTTGCGGCCCACCTTGTCGGTGAGGCGGCCGAGCAGCGGGATTGCGAGCAGCTCGCAGGCGATGGCTATCAGCACGGAGTTGAGCACGAGGCCGTCGTCGATGCCGTGTTCCTTGGCGTAGGTGACCAGGAAGACGGTGTAGAAGGGGAAGACCGCGGCCTCGACGAACTTGGTGAACAGGCCGCCGAACAGCTCCCGCTTGTGGTCGCGGGCGAGCAGCTTGAGCGGCGCGGTCTGGTGCGTGCTCTGCTGCTTCTTGGCCTCCTGGAAGGTCTCCGACTCGTTGACCTTGAGCCGGATGAAGACGCCGATGGCGACGACCAGGATGCTCAGCAGGAACGGCACCCGCCAGCCCCAGGAGAGGAACGCCTCCTCGGAGAGCTGGGTGGTGAGCAGGGCGAACAGGCCGGTGGGGATGAGGTACGCGGCCGGCGACCCGAGCTGGACGAAGCTGGCGAGGAAGCCTCGCCTGCCGGGCGGTGCCGCCTCGGCGGTGAGGAGGACGGCGCCGCCCTGCTCGCCTCCGACGCCGAAGCCCTGGATCAGGCGGACCAGGACCAGGATGACCGCGGCCCACATGCCGATCTGCTCGTAGGTGGGCAGCAGGCCGACCACGAAGGTGCCGAGCCCGGTCAGCAGGAGGGTGAAGACCAGGGCCTTCTTCCGCCCCACGCGGTCACCGATGTGTCCCCACACCAGGCCGCCCAGGGGACGGGCGAAGAAGCCGACGGCGTAGGTCGAGAACGCGGCGAGGGTGCCCACGGTGGGGTCGACCTCGGGGAAGAACACCTTGTTGAAGGCGAGCGCCGACGCGGTGCCGTAGATGAAGAAGTCGTAGTACTCGGCGACCGTGCCGACCACCGAGGCACCGACGGTCCGGCGCACGTTCTTGGACGTCGGCGGCGCCGGGGACGCCGTGGTGGGGGTGTTGCTCATCTGCCTGCCTCCTTGCAGGGGAAAGGCCGCTGGGACGGGGATGGAGGGGATCGATGGGAGGTCCACCCGGGTCCCCGCGGCCCCTGGTTCGTCGGCTACCATACAAGTACGTCAGACAAGGTCAAGAGGGGGAGGGCACGCGATGGTCTCGGCCAACGGGTTGCACGCGGCGCGAGCACGAGGGCGCAACACGAGGCAGCTCGTGTACGAACTGCTGCGTACGCGGATCGTCGGACTGGAGCTGCGCCCGGGTGCGGCGCTGTCGGAGAACGACCTGGCGGCCGAGCTCGGCGTGAGCCGCACGCCGGTCCGCGAAAGCCTGATACTGCTCGGCGAGGAGGGCCTGGTGGACGTGTATCCGCAGCTGGGCACCTTCGTGTCGCGGATCCGGCCGCAGGCCGTGGTCTCGGCCCAGTTCGTCCGTGAGGCCCTGGAGCTGGCCGCCCTGCGCGACGGTGTGGCGCAGGCCGGTGAACGCGACGTCCTGGAGCTTCGGGCGCTGCTCGCCGGGCAGGCGGAGGCCGACCGGCGCGGCGACCCGGAGACGTTCTTCCGCCTCGACGAGGAGTTCCACGCCCGGCTGATGGCGGTCGGCGGGCACGGTGACGCCTGGTCGGTCGTGGGGCACGCCAAGGCCCACCTGGACCGGGCCCGGCGGCTGTCGCTCCCCCTGGAGGACCGGATCCCCTTGCTGGTCCAGCAGCACACCGACGTGGTCGACGCCCTGGAGCGGGGGGACGCGGGCGGCGCCGAGACGGCGCTCCGCGGCCACCTGCGGCAGGTCTTCGCCGACGTCGAGACCATCCGCGACCGCCACCCCGAACTGTTCGGCGGCGACGACACCGCGCCGCCCCGCCGGCAGCCCCGTACGAAGGAGCAGCACCGATGAGCATCCCCCTGAGTCCGATCCTCCTGGAGAGCCGCGTGATCGCGGTGCTGCGCGCCGCGGACGCGTCGTTCCTGCGGCCGGCGGCGGAAGTGCTGGCCGAGGAGGGCGTGCGCAGCTTCGAGGTGACGCTGACCACCGCCGGCGGCGTGGCCGCGATCGCCGACCTGGCCGGTGCCCTCGGGCCGGACGCCGAGGTGGGCGCGGGCACCGTGCTCTCGGTGGAGGACCTGGACGCGGTGCTCGAGGCCGGGGCTCGGTACGTGGTCACGCCGCACACCGATCCCGAGCTGATCCGCGCGGCGGTGCGGCGGGGTGTGCCGATCGTGCCGGGCGGGCTCACGCCGACCGAGCTGCGCACCGGCTGGGCCGCCGGGGCGAGCGCGGTGAAGCTCTTCCCGGCCTCCGCGGTCGGGCCGCGGTACGTGAAGGACCTGCACGGGCCGTTCCCGGCGATGCCGGTCATCCCGTCCGGCGGCGTGGACCGGGCCGGTGCCGGCGGGTGGATCCGGGTCGGGTGCCCTGCCGTGAGCATGGGCGGTCCTCTGCTCGGTGACGCCCTGGCCGGCGGTGACCTCGGTGAGCTGCGGCTGCGGGCCCGGGAGGTCGTGAAGAGCGTGACCGAGGCCGCCGCGGAGGTGTCCGGTGGCTGAGGTCGTCACCCTCGGGGAGACCATGGCCCTGCTCGCGCCCGAGCGGGTCGGCGCCCTCGCCCACGTGCCGGGGATGAGCCTGGGCGTCGGCGGGGCGGAGAGCAACGTGGCGGTCGGCCTGCGCCGGCTGGGTGTGTCGGCGACCTGGATCGGGCGGGTCGGGGACGACCCGTTCGGGCAGCGGGTGCTGCGCGAGCTGCGCGGCGAGGACCTGGACGTGCGGGCCGTGGTGGACGCGGACGCGCCGACCGGGCTGATGGTGAAGGAGCGGCGCACGGCGCGGACGGCCGGTGTCTGGTACTACCGCGCGGGCAGCGCCGGGTCCCGGCTGTCCCCCGGTGACGTGCCGGCCGAGGTGTTCCGGGACGCGCGGCTGCTGCACGTCACCGGCATCACCCCGGCCCTGTCGGCGTCGGCCGCGGAGTCGGTGCGGCATGCTGTGGCGGTCGCCAGGGAGCACGGTCTGACGGTCTCCTTCGACGTCAACCTCCGCACCAAGCTGTGGAGTCCGGCCGAGGCGGCGGAGGGTCTGGCCTGGCTGGTCCGGGCGGCGGACGTGGTGTTCGCCGGTCCGGAGGAGGCCGAGCTGTTCGTGGCCGCGGACGACGATCCGCTGGAGGTCGCCGCCTCGCTGTGCGCCCTGGGGCCGTCGCAGGCGATCGTGAAGCTGGGCGCGGACGGGTGTGCGGCGGTCGCCGACGGCGAGCGCGTGCGGATGCCCGCGCTGCGGGTGGACGCGGTGGACACGGTGGGCGCGGGCGACGCCTTCGTGGCCGGTTACCTCGCCGAACTCCTCGCGGGCGAACCGCTGGTGGAGCGGCTCCGGACGGCGTCGGCGACGGGGGCGTTCGCCTGCACCGTCCCGGGCGACTGGGAGGGACTGCCGTCCCGGCGCGAGCTGGGGCTGCTGACGGCCTCGGAGAACGTCTCGCGCTGACTCGGAGGACGTCTCGCGCTGAGGCGTCCCGTTCCCGCGGCGCCTCCCGCCCCGTCGGCCGGCCGGTCCGGCACGCCGACGGGGCGGCTGCCGCCGCACGGCCCCGGACCTCGGGACCCCGGCCTTCGGGGCCTGGGTACCGGCCCTTGGTCAGCCGGCGGGCCCATGGTCAGCCGGTGGGCCCCTGGTCAGCCGGTGGGCAGCGACGACTGGCTCCGGAACCACTCCACGGTGTGCCGGAGTCCCTCACGCAGGGAGACCCGCGGTTCCCAGCCCAGCAGACGGGCGGCGGCCGAGATGTCGGGCTGACGTCGGGCCGGGTCGTCCTGGAGCGCGGGCGTCGGAACGACCCGCGACGCGGAGCCCGTCACCCGGGAGATGACCGTGGCGAGTTCGAGGATGGTCATCTCCTCCGGGTTGCCCAGATTGATGGGGCCCGCCTGTTCCGACCACAGCATGCCGACCAGTCCGCGCACGAGGTCGTCGACGTAGCAGAACGACCGCGTCTGCTGCCCCGTCCCGTGGATCGTCAGCGGCGCGTCCGCCAGCGCCTGACCGACGAGCGCGGGGATCACCCGTCCGTCGTCGGCCCGCATCCTGGGCCCGTACGTGTTGAAGATCCGCACGATGCCGGTGCGGAGCCCCCGGTGCTCGCGGTACGCGGCGACGGCGGCCTCACCGAAGCGCTTGGCCTCGTTGTAGACCGCCCGGGGGCCGCCGGGGTTGACGTTCCCCCAGTAGCTTTCCGGCTGCGGGTGGACCTCGGGGTCCCCGTACACCTCGCTCGTGGACGCGTACAGGAAGCGGGCGCTGCTGCGCACCGCCAGGTCCAAAAGGTTCAGCGTGCCGTGCGATCCCGTCCGGAGGGTGTCGATCGGGCGCCGGAGATACTCCCGGGGACTGGCCGGGCAGGCGAGATGGACCACCGCGGCCAGGTCGCCGTCCAGGCACGGCTCCCGGGCCAGGGAGTCCGACCTGATGTCCTGTCGGAGCAGGGTGAAGCGCGGGTGGTCCAGCACCGCGTCGAGGTTGCTGACGCGGCCCGTGGACAGGTCGTCCACGGCCACCACCGAACAGCCCTCCGCGAGCAGCCGCTCGCAGAGGTGCGAACCGATGAAGCCGGCGCCTCCGCTGACCAGTACGCGCAGTGGGGTGCGCGCGGACGCCGCCGCGGACGGAGTGGGGGCCATCTGCTGGTGTCTCCCGTCGGTTCGGGCGGTGCTCGTCGGCACCGCGTGCTCGGAAGGTGGAGTGGGGTCGGGGACGAGGCTCACCGGCCGTCCGGCGAGCGGGCTTCGACGTAGAGGGTCTCGTCGTTGCGGACCTGCCGGTCCAGGGCCGCCACCGCGGGCTCCGCGCCTTCGCGGTAGGCCCGGCGCACGATGCCGGCGGCCGGGAAGCCCGCGGTCGTCAGGGCGAAGGACAGTTCGTCCTCGTCGTAGATCCACCGATGGCCGTGGAAGTGGAAGATCTGGTTGATCGTGAAGGCCCGCCGCTCCGGGACCTCGTCCGGCGGTGCTCCGAGGAGCAGCAGACGTTCGCGGTGCGTGGCGTAGAAGCCGTCGTCGAGACGGTAGCCGTCGACGTACCGGGCGAGGTCGGGGGTGGTGAGGCGCAGCAGTCCCCCGGGGGTGAGGATGCGTCCGACCTCGCGCAGCCAGCGAATGCCCTCGTCGAGAGTGAGGTGCTCGATGAAGTGCTCCGCGTAGACCCACGGCGTCGCGCCGTCGGCGAAGGGCAGCCGGTGCCGGGCGTCGGCCTGCACGAAGTGCGCGGTGTCGTCCACCCGGTAGACGCGGCCGGTCTCGGTGCGGGCCTCACCGCAGCGCAGTCCGACGGCATCGGTGTTGAGCCAGCCGGACACCCGCCCGTCCCAGCTGCCGAACTGGACGCCGCAGACGTCCAGCGCCGCCAGGTCGTCGGCGCGGAAGGGGGCCCTCACACCGGTGTCGGTCAACCGGGCGCACCGGAACTCCTCGTCGGAGCCGTCGTCGTCCCATGTCCACGGTGCCACGGTCTCATCCACGGTCCTTCTCCTTCGTGAGTCCGGTGCGCGTCCGGTGGGGCTCGGGCACCTGGAGGGCGATCAGCACGGCACCGGCGGCCAGCGCCGCACCGGCGAGGGCGGTGCTGCGGGGCCCGGTGTGGGCGACGGCGAGGCTGCCGAGGAACGAGCCCAGGGCGATACCGATGTTGTAGGCGATCGAGTTCCCGGCCGAGGCCGTGTCCGTGCTGCCCGGCGCGAACTCCATGACACGGTTCTGCAGGGCCGGGGTCAGGGCGCCCATGGCGAGCCCGGTGAGCACGAGGGCGGTCCCGGCGGCCACCGGGCTGGTCCCGAGGGCGAACATTCCGGTCAGCGTGGCTGCCAGGAGGGCGGCCGGCAGCAGCACGGCGAGCCGCTGGTTCCGGTCGGAGAGGATGCCGCCGACCGTGATCCCGCCGAAGTCGGCCAGCCCACGGGCGACGAGCAACGGGCCCAGCAGCACGGCCGGCATGCCGGCGACCGCGGTGACGAACGTGGAGGTGTACGTGAAGACGGCGAAGAATCCCGCCACCGAGAGCGCCGTGGTGGCGAGCACCAGCATGTACCGCCGGGCGTCGGGTGACGTGCCGCGTCCGGCGTGCTCGTGATGTGCCGGAGTGGTCGGCATGGCCACGGCCAGGACGAGGAACGCGAGGAGACCCAGTCCCGCCAGGGCGAGGAACGTCACCCGCCAGCCGGCCTGCTGTCCCAGCCAGGTCCCTGCGGGAACGCCGAGCATCGGGCCGAGCGAGCCGCCGGTGAACACGACGGCGGTCACCCGTCCCCGCACGTGCACCGGAAACATTCCGGCGGCGACCGGAGCCACGACGGCCCAGAAGACGGCTTGGCTGAGCGCGGTCAGCAAGCGGGCGGCGAACAGCAGGCCGTATCCGGGTGAGAGGCCGGACACGGCGGTGGCCGCCGTCAGCAGTGCCACGAGCCCGAGCAGCAGTGGTCTGCGGGGCGCCCGCGCCACCACCCGCGCCAGCGGCAGCGAGACGACCACGACCGTGACCCCGTACCCGGTCACCAGCAGGCCGATGTGGGAGGTCGGCACGCCCAGGTCGGAGGACATCACCGACAGCAGGCCCACCGGCATGGTCTCGACCGAGACGAAGCAGAACGCCGCGACCGCGAGGGCCACGAGCGCCGACGCCGGCCGCTTGCCGAGGTCCGTCCGTTCCTTCATGTCAGCACACCTCGATTGCCGCGACCTTCTCGGACGCCTCGACGGCGGCATCAGGGGGCGCGGGGGTCCGGGGGCGGCCGGCCGTGCC
>NZ_JACADT010000630.1:0-3385 GCF_013421635.1 Streptomyces sp. UH6
CGGAGGGCGGGTGTTCGGGGGCGGCGGTCCAGCCGGAGGTGGTGAGCAGTGCGAAGACCACCGCCAGGGCGGGGAGCGAGTGGGCCAGTGCCCGCCGGAGGCCGGGCCCGAGGGGCCGGACGGTGGGGCGGGTCCGCGTGATCGTCATCGGGGGGAACCCTAGGAGAGGCGGGCCGGTGGCCGGAAATCCGCAACTGGCATGCGTGGAGCGCGGATTGCGGGCAATCCGACCAGAGAACCCGATGGGCGCCCCTACAAGGCAGAGGGTGCAAGGGAGTTGATATGGCCGGCTTCGGACAAGGCGCGCGCAGGCACCCCCGCTCACGTGGCGTGAACCCGTCACGGACCGGGCCGGACAGCGCGACGCTCGCGATCATCGGAGTCGTTTGTGCGGTGGCCGGACTCTTCGTCGCCGGGATCATCCTCGGCCCGGTGGCGGTGGTGTGCGGCTGGCTCGCGATGGGACGCACCTGGAAGGGCGCGAGTGCCGGATGGCCGGCACTGGTCGCGGTCGTCCTCGGTGCGATCGACACCGTCCTGGCGTTGATCTTCCTCGCCGGAACGGGCACGGGCGCGGGTCTCCTCTGACCCGCTGACCCGACGGCAGGGCGCCGGAGCGACTCCTCTCCGCTCCGACGCCCTTCGCCGCGTGCGGACGCCCCGAGCCGGGCCGGGTGGCCCGAGCCGGGTCGGGCGGCCCGCCGAGGGCGTCCGTGCGTCAGCGCCCTCCTTCGTCGCCGGGAGGCCGGTCCCCAGGAGGCCGCAGGAACCCGGCGGTGAGGATCTTCGCGTTCGCGCTGACGACCGCCGCCCCGAACCGTTCCTTCTCCCGCTGCGCCTCCGCCGTGTCGACACCCTCGCGGTGCACGTAGAGCGACCTCTTCCTGAAGTCGAACGAGGAGATGAAGACGTCGAGCCCGGTGCGCGGTCCCCAGAAGGCCGTCACGTACCTCGGCCGTCGCGTCACGTTCACCAGGTTGTTGTTGTGCCGCACGCGGCCGTGGTAGACGGCGTTCTCCCCGCACTCCGCGGGAGGGCAGTAGTACTGCTCCAGGTCCCTGTCCCAGGAGAAGCGGGGCCGGGCGAAGTCCTCGTCGAGCCTGCCGCGGTCCTTGCGCATGAAGTGGACGCGCAGCGTCGCCTCCAGTTCCCCGTAGTCGGCGTCCTTGGGAAGTCTGACCACCTTCTCCGCGGCGAACTCCTCACCGGCGTCCAGCCAGGCGCCCGGCCCGTAGAAGTGCCCCGATCGCAGCACCTCCTTCCGGGCCGTGCGGGCGTACCGTTCGGCCTCCACGGCGGAGAGGGATTCGGTGTCCTCCTTCCAGTGCCTCAGCCCCTCACCCGTCGCGGACGGGGCGAAGGTCTCCCCCCAGACCGTGTAGTCGTCGTTGATGACGTACACGGGGATGCCGCCGTCGTTCTTGACGTACAGCGTGAGGGGGACGGCGACCTGACGGGGGTCGGTGTCCGTCTGCGGTGTGCCGAAGTCCGCCTTGAGCACGAAGCGGATCGGTGCGGCGGTGGGCTGGTACATGGTCGAGTAGGCGAGACTCACGGCCGTCAGGACCGCGGTGAACGCCACCCCGGCGGCGAACTTCTTCGGCTGGGGCAGCCCCTTCCAGGACTTCTCGCGGACGCAGTGGAGCAGTGCCCACAGGGACCAGAGGAAGAGCGGCCCGAAGGCCAGCAGGTAGGGCGTGTACTCCCGCTCCTCCAGCCACATGAAGATGAGGGTCGTGGTCGTCGGCAGCGTGATGAAGGAGCCCAGCAGGACGAGCGCCCCGGACATGCGGAACTGCCGCCTGCCGCAGTGGTCGAAGGCGGCGACGGTCGCCACGCACTGCACCAGGCCCGCCAGCACGAAGATGGCGCCGACGACGCGCTGGGAGAAGGTCAGGGCCCGCAGGGCGTCCGGCCAGCCGATCACCATGTGCAGGGCGGCGGACGCGAGCATCCCCGCGATCATCAGGGCCGAGGTGGCACGCCTTCTCCACGGCCGGTCGGGCCACGTCCCGCTGTCGCCGCCGCGCCACAGCACCGCCGCCGGGTCCTCCAGGTCCAGGGTCCGCGGGTACCCGAGGCGGGCGAGGACCGCCCGGAGTTCGCCGGACGACCAGGCGGTGCCGACGACCTCGCCGTTGACGACGACCTCGCGGAGGCCACGACCGTCAGGTGCCTCGACGATCACCCACGGCTGAATGCCCATGGAGCAAGGCTCGGACCCGGCCCGGCGCACCTCAACAGCAACTGCTCCGTCCGTGGCCGGCCACGACGCCACCATCGACGCCGCCCGCAGGGGCTCAGTCCTCCGGGATGTAGGCCGCGCAGGTGGAGAAGGACTCCTGGTCCACGCAGACGAACAGCTTGTTCCACTTGCTGGAGGTGTCCTCGGCCCCCGCGCTCCTCGGCCTGTCGCAGACGGGATCCGACAGACCCCACAGGGACCCGCTCGCCCAGCCGGACTGGCGGGTCCGCTTCTCCAGCAGGGAGACGCACGCGTCGGAGGCGTTGTACTCCTCGACCTGCTCGAGAACCTCCCGGTACCTCGGGTCCTCGGCCGACCTGGCCGGCTCGTCGAGTTCCTTCTCCGCCGCGGCCCGGTCCTCGTCCGTGGCCGACGGGTCCTGGGCCGTCACGAAGGCCTGCACCTGGCTCCTCGCCATGCTCTCGATCTTCTTGCGGTCCTGGGGCCGCTGCGGCCTCGTTCCCTCGTCGAGCGCGTCCTTCATGCCCCCGGCGGCCTGGTCCGCCTGCTCCGGAGGAGTCTGCGGCGGCCTCGCCGCCGGACGCGTCTGCGAGCTGTCCTCCGGGGGCGTCGACTCGTCCTCGTCGGTCCCCGGGTCCGTCAGCCGCGTCCCGGCGCCGGTCAGGCCCAGCGTCAGCTTCTTGTAGGCGGAGCGGTCGGCCGGTGACGCACCGTCGTCCAGCGCCTTCTTCATCATCTCCTCGACGGCCTGGAGGCTGACGATCAGGGCGCGCCGCTCCGCCGGGGACGTCTCCGGGTCGTCGATCAGGCCGAGCATCTCGGTGACGTGCTCCAGGACCTGCGCGTAGATCTTCCGGTCGGCGGCGCTCGTCCCCGGGTCGTCGATCAGGTCGGAGAGCCTGTCCACCGCCTGCTTCAGGTCCTCCTTGACCTCCTCGGGCACGGCCAGATCCTCGATCTCCCCCATGGCCTGTTCGACCTGTTCCCCGGGCGTGAGGTCCGCCGGGTCCGACTCCCCGGTGCCGGGTTCCTCGGACGAGGTCCCGGGGTCCGAGGTGCCCGGTTGCTGCGTCCCCGGATCGTCCCCCGGGTCCTGGGTGCCCGGGTCCTGGGTTCCGGGGTCCTGGGTGTCCGGCGGCGGCTGCTCGGGCGTCTCGGGCTGCTGCGTGCCGGGATCCG
>NZ_JACADT010000631.1:0-3375 GCF_013421635.1 Streptomyces sp. UH6
CCCCGGCGGCGGTGCCAGCGCAGCCCACGGCGGCCCCTCACGGAGGCCCCCACGGCCGCGCCGACGGAACCGCTAGGACAGCACCGTGGTCAGGAACTCGCCCGTCCAGGCCAGCAGTTCGCGCCCCGTCAGCGGCTTGCCGCCGATCTTCGCGGTCTTCGGCCGCGGCACCAGCACCTGCTGCGCGGTCGCCTTGATGACGGTCCCCGGGTACACCCGCTTCAGCCGCAGCTCCTGCGACTCCCGCAGGTCCACCGGCGCGAAGCGGATGTTGTTGCCCTGGAGCACGATCTCGCCCACCCCGCAGGACCGGGCCAGCATCCGCAGCCCCGCGACCAGCAGCAGGTTCTCCACCGGCTCCGGCAGCTTGCCGTAGCGGTCCACCAGCTCCTCGCGGACCGCCGCGACGTCCTCCTCCGAGTTGGCGGAGGCGATCGAGCGGTACGCCTGGAGCCGCAGCCGCTCGCCCGGCGCGTAGTCGTGCGGGACGTGCGCGTCGACCGGCAGCTCGATCTTGACCTCCAGCGGCGGCGCCTCCTCCACACCGCCCTCCAGCGAGGCCCGGTACTCGGCGACCGCCTCGCCGACCATCCGCACGTACAGGTCGAAGCCGACGCCCGCGATGTGACCGGACTGCTCGCCGCCGAGCAGGTTGCCCGCGCCGCGGATCTCCAGGTCCTTCATCGCCACGTACATGCCCGCGCCGAGGTCGGTGTGCTGGGCGATGGTCGCCAGCCGCTCGTGCGCGGTCTCCGTCAGCGGCTTCTCCGGCGGGTACAGGAAGTACGCGTAGCCCCGCTCCCGGCCACGGCCGACGCGGCCGCGCAGCTGGTGCAGCTGCGAGAGGCCGAAGTTGTCGCCGCGCTCCACGATCAGCGTGTTGGCGTTGGCGATGTCGATGCCGGACTCCACGATCGTCGTGGAGACCAGCACGTCGAACCGCTTCTCCCAGAAGTCGACGACGACCTGCTCCAGCGCCTGTTCCGACATCTGGCCGTGCGCCGTCGCGATCCGCGCCTCGGGCACGATCTCCCGCAGCCGCGCCGCCGCCCGGTCGATCGACTCGACCCGGTTGTGGATGTAGAACACCTGGCCCTCGCGCAGCAGTTCACGGCGGATCGCCGCGCCGATCTGCCGCTCGTCGTAGGGGCCGACGAAGGTGAGGACCGGGTGCCGCTCCTCCGGCGGGGTGGTGATCGTCGACATCTCGCGGATGCCGGTGACCGCCATCTCCAGGGTGCGCGGGATGGGCGTGGCGGACATGGTGAGCACGTCCACGTTGGCGCGCAGCTTCTTCAGCTGCTCCTTGTGCTCGACGCCGAACCGCTGCTCCTCGTCGACGATGACCAGGCCCAGGTCCTTGAACCTGGTCTCCGACGAGAACAGCCGGTGGGTGCCGATGACGATGTCCACCGAGCCGTCCCGCAGCCCCTCCAGGGTCGCCTTCGCCTCAGCCTCCGACTGGAACCGGGAGAGCGCCTTCACCTTCACCGGGAACTGCGCGTACCGCTCGCTGAAGGTGCCGAAGTGCTGCTGCACCAGCAGCGTGGTGGGGACGAGGACGGCGACCTGCTTGCCGTCCTGGACCGCCTTGAACGCGGCGCGCACCGCGATCTCGGTCTTGCCGTAGCCGACGTCGCCGCAGATCAGGCGGTCCATCGGGACCGACTTCTCCATGTCGGACTTCACCTCGGCGATGGTGGTGAGCTGGTCCGGGGTCTCCGCGTACGGGAAGGCGTCCTCCAGCTCCCGCTGCCAGGGGGTGTCCGGGCCGAAGACGTGGCCGGGCGCCGCCATCCGGGCGCTGTAGAGCTTGATCAGGTCGGCGGCGATCTCCTTGACCGCCTTCTTCGCCCGCGCCTTGGTCTTGGTCCAGTCCGCGCCGCCCAGGCGGTGCAGGGTGGGCGCCTCGCCGCCGACGTACTTGGTGATCTGCTCCAGCTGGTCGGTCGGGATGTACAGCCGGTCGCCTGGCTGTCCCCGCTTGGCGGGCGCGTACTCCACCACCAGGTACTCGCGGGTGGCGCCCTGCACGGTGCGCTGCACCATCTCCAGGTAGCGGCCCACGCCGTGCTGCTCGTGGACGATGTGGTCGCCCGGCTCCAGGGTGAGCGGGTCGATCGCCTTGCGGCGCCGGGCCGGCATCCGCGCGCCGTCCTTGGTCGCGGTGCGCTGGCCGGACAGGTCGGTCTCGGTGAGCACGGCCAGCTTCAGGCCCGGGTCCACGAAGCCGTACTCGACGCTGCCGCAGGAGACGTGCACCAGCGACGGCGTGAGCCCGGTGAGGTCCTTGTCCAGGCGGGCCGGGACGCCCTCCCCGCCGAGCACCTCGGTGATCCGGGCCGCCGGACCGTGCCCCTCGGTGAGGAACGCGACGCGCCAGCCGTCGGCCACCCACCCCTTGGTGTCGGCGAGGGCGCGGGCCGTGTCGCCGCGGTAGGTGTCGGGGGCGTGCATGCCGAGCTTGAGGGTGTCGCCGCCGGAGAACTCGTCGGTGACCTCGTCGGCGGCGAACGGGGAGACCGACCACCAGAGCATGCCCAGCTCACGGGCACGGTCCCGGACGTCCGCCATCGACCACAGGGAGGCCGCGCCGACGTCGATCGGGGCCTCGCCGCCGCCGGCCGTGGCCGCCCAGGACGCCTGGAGGAACTCCTGCGAGGTCGCCACCAGGTCCGCCGAGCGGGTACGGACCCGCTCCGGGTCGCAGACGACCGCCATCGACCCCTCGGGCAGCACGTCGAGGAGGAGTTCCATGTCGTCGACGAGGACGGGGGCCAGGGACTCCATGCCCTCCACGGCGATGCCCTCGGCGATCTTCCCGAGCAGTTCGCCCAGCTCCGGGTGGGCCTCGGCCAGCTCCGCGGCACGGCGCCGGACCTCGTCGGTCAGCAGCAGCTCGCGGCAGGGCGGCGCCCACAGGCCGTGCTCGGCGACCTCCAGGGACCGCTGGTCGGCCACCTTGAAGTAGCGGATCTCCTCGACGTCGTCGCCCCAGAACTCGACGCGCAGCGGGTGTTCCTCGGTCGGCGGGAAGACGTCGAGGATGCCGCCGCGGACCGCGAACTCGCCACGGTTCTCCACCAGCTCCACGCGGGAGTACGCGGCTGCAGCGAGCGCCGTCACCACGTCCTGGAGATCGGCCTGCGCTCCCGTGCGCAGCGACACCGGCTCCAGGTCGCCGAGGCCCTTGACCTGCGGCTGGAGGACCGAGCGGACCGGGGCGACGACCACCTGGACGGGACCGGCGCCGGGGTCGTCGGCGCTCGGGTGCGCGAGGCGGCGCAGCACGGCGAGGCGGCGGCCGACGGTGTCGCTGCGGGGGGAGAGCCGCTCGTGCGGGAGGGTCTCCCAGGACGGGTACTCCACGACGGC
>NZ_JACADT010000632.1:0-3373 GCF_013421635.1 Streptomyces sp. UH6
GCCTCCGGGGGCTTGGCCTTCGCCGGCCGAGGTCGCCCGAGGGTGCGCGTGGTGTGCTGGTTCCGCAGCGCCTGCCGGGCCACCGCGACCTGGAGGCGGTTCTGTGCCGGCGCCCGCCAGATGTGGCAGATGGCCAGGGCCAGCGCGTCCGCCGCGTCGGCCGGTTTCGGCGGGGCGTCCAGCCTCAGCAGGCGTGTCACCATGGCTCCCACCTGCGCCTTGTCGGCCCGGCCGCTGCCGGTGACGGCGGCCTTGACCTCGCTGGGGGTGTGCAGCGCGACGGGGATCCCCCGCCGGGCCGCGCAGACCATGGCCACGGCGCTGGCCTGGGCGGTGCCCATCACGGTGCGGACGTTGTGCTGGGCGAAGACCCGTTCCACGGCCACGAACTCAGGCCGGTACTCGTCCAGCCACTTCTCCAGCCCCTGTTCCAGGGCGACCAGCCGCAGCGCGGGCTCGGCGTCCACCGGCGTGCGGACGACGCCGACGCCGCGCATGGTCAGGGGCCGTCCTGCGACCCCCTCGACCACGCCGACGCCGCACCGGGTCAGCCCCGGGTCCACCCCCAGTACCCGCACCGCGTTCGCCTCCTGGACCGTTCCGCGTTCGTTCACCTGTTCCCGCAGGCAGGAAGGCTATCGCGCCGCACCGACAGGAGCCGCGAAGCCGACGGCGGGCCGGCGGAACGTGTCCGTCCCGCCGGCCCGCCGCGGCGCCGCGTCGGAGGTGGCGCCGGTCAGGCGTCGACCTTCTCCATGACCTCGTCGGAGACGTCGAAGTTGGCGTAGACGTTCTGCACGTCGTCGCTGTCCTCGAGCGCGTCGATCAGCTTGAAGATCTTGCGCGCGCCGTCCTCGTCCAGCTCGACCTGCATGGTCGGGACGAAGTTGGCGTCGGCCGAGTCGTAGTCGATGCCGGCTTCCTGCAGCGCGGTGCGGACCGCGACCAGGTCGGTGGCCTCGCTGATGACCTCGAAGGTCTCGCCGAGGTCGTTGACCTCCTCGGCGCCCGCGTCCAGGACCGCGCCGAGGACGTCGTCCTCGCCCAGCTCGCCCTTGGGGACGATCACCACGCCCTTGCGGTTGAACAGGTACGACACCGAGCCGGGGTCGGCCATCGAGCCGCCGTTGCGGGTCATGGCGACCCGCACGTCGGAGGCGGCGCGGTTGCGGTTGTCGGTGAGGCACTCGATGAGCACCGCGACACCGTTCGGGCCGTAGCCCTCGTACATGATCGTCTCGTAGTCGGCGCCGCCGGCCTCGAGGCCCGCGCCGCGCTTGACCGCGGAGTCGATGTTCTTGTTGGGGACCGACGACTTCTTGGCCTTCTGGATGGCGTCGAACAGCGTCGGGTTGCCGTCCGGGTCCGCGCCGCCGGTCCGCGCAGCGACCTCGATGTTCTTGATCAGCTTCGCGAAGAGCTTGCCGCGCTTGGCGTCGATGACGGCCTTCTTGTGCTTCGTCGTGGCCCATTTAGAGTGGCCGGACATCTGCCTGTCTCCTTCGCGTAACCCATCTCCGTACGAACGGCAGAGATCCTACAAGGCTCCCGCCGTCCGCTTCGCCCGCACCATCTCGGCGAACAGCGCGTGCACCCTGCTGTCCCCGGTGAGCTCCGGGTGGAACGCGGTGGCCAGGGCATCGCCCTGACGCACGGCGACCACGGCGCCCTCGTGCCGGGCGAGCACCTCCACGCCCTCCCCGACCGACTCGGCCAGGGGCGCGCGGATGAACACCCCCACCACCGGATCGCCCGTCACGCCGGTCACGTCGAGCACGGCCTCGAAGGACTCGTTCTGCCGCCCGAAGGCGTTGCGGCGCACGGTCATGTCGATCCCGCCGACGCTCTGCTGGCCGGAGCGCGGATCGGCGATCCGGTCGGCGAGCAGGATCATCCCGGCGCAGGTGCCGTAGACCGGCATCCCGGCCCGGACCCGCTCGCGCAGCGGCTCCAGCAGCCCGAACAGCTCGGCCAGCTTGGAGATCACGGTCGACTCCCCGCCCGGCAGGACCAGGCCGTCCACGGCGGCCAGTTCCTCGGGGCGGCGGACGGTGACCGCCGCGGCGCCGGCCTCGGCCAGCGCCGCGAGGTGTTCCCGGACGTCGCCCTGGAGCGCCAGGACGCCGATCACGGGACGGTCGGACTCCGTCATCTCCGGTGTCACCAGCCGCGGTTGGCGTAGCGCTCCGACTCGGGGAGCACGTCGCAGTTGATACCGACCATGGCCTCGCCCAGGTTGCGCGAGGCGTCCGCGACCACCTTGGGGTCGTCGAAGAAGGTGGTGGCCTTGACGATCGCCGCGGCACGCTTGGCCGGGTCGCCGGACTTGAAGATGCCGGAGCCGACGAAAACGCCCTCGGCGCCGAGCTGCCGCATCAGCGCCGCGTCCGCCGGGGTGGCGACGCCGCCGGCGGAGAAGAGCACCACGGGCAGCTTGCCGAGCTCGGCGACCTCCCGGACCAGCTCGTAGGGGGCGCGCAGCTCCTTGGCCGCGGCGTACAGCTCGTGCTCGTCCAGGCCGCGCAGGCGGGAGATGTCTCCCTTGATCTGCCGCAGGTGGCGGACCGCCTCGACGACGTTGCCGGTGCCGGCCTCGCCCTTGGAGCGGATCATCGCGGCGCCCTCGGAGATCCGGCGCAGCGCCTCGCCGAGGTTGGTGGCGCCGCACACGAACGGGGTGGTGAAGGACCACTTGTCGGAGTGGTTGACCTCGTCGGCCGGCGTCAGCACCTCGGACTCGTCGATGTAGTCGACGCCGAGCGCCTGCAGCACCTGCGCCTCGACGAAGTGGCCGATCCGGGACTTGGCCATCACCGGGATGGAGACCGCCTCGATGATGCCCTCGATCATGTCCGGGTCGGACATCCGCGCCACGCCGCCGTCCTTGCGGATGTCGGCCGGCACGCGCTCCAGGGCCATCACGGCGACCGCGCCGGCGTCCTCGGCGATCTTCGCCTGCTCCGGGGTGACGACGTCCATGATGACGCCGCCCTTGAGCTGCTCCGCCATGCCGCGCTTGACGCGGGCGGTGCCGGTGACGGGGGCGGACCCGGAGCCGTTGAGGGTGGACATGAGCATGCCTCACAGGGGTGCGAAGGGATGGTGTGACGACCCGGGGGCAGGGTCCCCGCGTCCCTGTGAGGAAACGCCGCGGGGCGGGTCCGGGACAAGAGCCAATGTGCAGGGCGTGGCCTGCCCGGGGCCCGGGGCCGCTCGGTTCAGACGCGTTCGACGAGCGCGGCGGGGGCCTCGTCGTCCATCTCGAACGCCATCGGGAACGGGGCGTGGCCGGCCAGCCGGAACCACCGCACCTTGCGGTGCCGGCGCAGGGCGCGGGCGGCGCGCACGGCGTCGTTGTGGAACCGGCGGGCCA
>NZ_JACADT010000633.1:0-3373 GCF_013421635.1 Streptomyces sp. UH6
GCCCCGGCTCCGGCGCCGCAGGCCCCGTACAACGGGTCGTACGGCCAGCAGGCTCCGTACAACGGGTCGTACGGGCAGCCCGCGCAGGGCTACCAGTCGCAGTACAGCCCGCAGGAGTACCGGGGCTACTGACCGGCGCACGACCGGTCGGTGCCCGATGGCACGATGACCGTATGGGGAAAGCGGAAATCCATTCGATCCACGTACATCCGGTCAAGGCCTTCCGGGGCCAGGCGCCCCGGGAGGCACTGGTCGAGCCCTGGGGCCTGGCCGGTGACCGGCGCTGGGCGCTGATCGACGACGGGGGAAAGGTCGTCACCCAGCGCCAACAGCCCCGCCTCGCGACAGCCGCCGCCGAGCTCCGGCCCGGCGGCGTCCGTCTGTCCGCCCCCGGCATGGAACCGCTCACCGTGTCCGTGCCCGATCCGGGCACGTCGGACACCGCTGAGGCGGACGTCTTCGGCACCCGCGTCCGCGCGGTGCTCGCCGACGCGGCGGCGCACGCCTGGTGCCGCTCCTTCCTGGACTCCCCTGTGCGCCTGGTGCACATGGACGACCCGGCGGTCCGCCGTCCGGTCGACCCCGCGTACGCCCTGCCCGGCGAGACCGTCTCCTTCGCGGACGGCTATCCGCTGCTGGTGACCTCGCTCGCCTCGCTGGACGCCCTCAACGCGCTGATCGCCGACGGCGACCACGCCGAGGAGGGCCCGCTGCCGATGAACCGGTTCCGCCCCAGCCTGGTGGTGGACGGCTTCGAGGCGTGGGCGGAGGACGGCTGGAGCAGGGTGTCGGCCGGCGACGTCCGCTTCCGGGTCGCCAAGCCGTGCGGGCGGTGCGTGGTGACCACGACGGACCAGGAGTCCGCCCGGCGCGGCCGGGAGCCGCTGGTGAGCCTGGGCCGCCACCGGCGCGTCGGATCGCGCGTGGTCTTCGGGCAGTACCTCGTGCCGCTGACGACCGGTGCCGTCCGCGTCGGGGACGCGGTCACGGTCCTGGAGTGACGCCCCCGCCGCCCGTCCGCGCGGTGCCGCCGAAAGGGTGAGGTCCCTCTCTTTCCCGGCGCACGGCGCGTGAACGGACGACGGCAGGGCTATCACAGAAGCGGGAAAGGGGGGAGCGCCGGTGGGGGCGATCCGTGGAATCTGGCGCTGGCGGGGCAATCCGCTGCGGCGCACGACCGATCTGGTCGAGGCATGGGCGGCTCTGGTCGCCCTGCTGCTCATGGTGTTCGGCGCACCGCTGGCCGGCCTGCTCGCGGGCTCGGTCGCGCACGACACGCTGACGCGTACGGCCGGCCGCCAGCACGCGGCCCGGCACCGCGTGACGGCGACGGTGCTGGACACCTCGACGGTGGTCGTCCCGGTCTCCGCCGACGCCGGGACGGCGACGGAACGCGACGGCCGGCGGCGCGTGTTCGCCGCGTGGACCGCGCCCGACGGCACGCAACGGCGTGCGCACACCTGGACGAACCTGCGGAACCCGGAACCCGGCCGGCGGTTCGCCGTGTGGACCGACGCCCGGGGGACGCCGGTCGCCCGCCCGCTCGACGCGGGCGAGGTCGCCCTGCAGGCGGGCCTGGCCGGGATCGGCGCGGCCCTGCTGACCACGGCGATCGCCGAGTCGGCGCGACGGGTGACGCTCCGGCAGCTGACGCTGCGCCGCTACGAGCGGCTGGACCGGGCGTGGGAGCGGGCCGGACCCGACTGGGGCCGGGCCGGTACCGGAAGCTGATCACGATCGTTCACCGGGCAACCCACCGTCCACGCGCGCGCTACGGTGGTGCGGCCGACACGTTCGGCCCAATCCGCTACATCCCGTGTACGACGAGGTGGGGACAGAAAAGCACCATGGCACAGGGCACGGTCCAGGTGACGCACACCGGTACGTCGCGGTGGCGGCGCCGCACGGGTGAGTACCCCTCGCTCGCCTCGGCCCTGGAGGCCGCCGGCGACGGGGACGTGCTCACCGTCTCCCCCGGCACCTACCGGGAGAACCTCCTCGTCCAGCGGGCGGTGACACTGCGGGGGCCCGAGGGACAGCCGGGGGCCGTGCGCATCGCTCCCGTCGACGGCGTGCCGCTGACGGTGCGTGGCTCCGCCGTGGTGCAGGGCCTGCACCTGGAGGGGCAGGACTCCTCGGCTCCGGCACTGCTGGTGGAGGAGGGCGCCCCCGAGATCTCCGACATCCGCGTGATGACCCGCTCCGCGGCCGGGATCGAGGTGCGGGGCTCGGCGCGGCCCACGGTGCGCCGCTGCTCGGTCGACAACCCGGCGGGCGTGGGCATCGCCGTCGCGGACACCGCGGGCGGGGTCTTCGAGGAGTGCGAGGTGGCCGCGGCCGGTCAGGCCGGCGTGGCGGTGCACGGCGGGGCGCGCCCCCGGCTGGAGCGCTGCCGGGTGCACCACGCCTCCGGCCCCGGTCTGAGCGTCACCGGGGAGGGCTCCTTCGTCGAGGCGGTGGGCTGCGAGATCTTCGAGGTGCGCGGCAGCGGCGTGCAGATCACCGGGCGGGCCACCGGCCAGCTCACCGACTGCGCCGTGCACCGCACCTCGGGGGACGGCGTGACGCTGGACACCGACGCGGTCCTCACCCTGGCGGACTGCCGGATCCACGACATCCCCGAGAACGCGATGGACCTGCGGTCGCGCTCGGTGCTGACGCTGACCCGCACCAGCGTGCGGCGGTTCGGGCGCAACGGGCTGTCGGTGTGGGACCCGGGAACCCGCGTCGACGCCCACGAGTGCGAGATCTTCGACTCGACCGGCGACTACCCGGCGGTCTGGGTGAGCGACGGCGCCACCGCCGTGCTGGACTCCTGCCGGGTGCACGACGTGCCCGACGCGCTGTTCGTGCTGGACCGCGGGTCGCGGGCGGACGTCGTGGACAGCGACCTGAGTCAGGTCCGCAACACGGCCGTCTCGGTCAGCGACGGCGCCACGGCACAGTTGGACGACTGCCGCATCAAGGACGCCGCCACCGGCGCCTGGTTCCGTGACCACGGCAGCGGGGGCACGCTCGCCAACTGCTCGCTGGACGGCACCCAGACGGGCGTGATCGTCACCAAGGGGGCCGACCCGACGGTGGAGCGGTGCACGGTCGACGGGCCGGCCGAGGCCGGGTTCTACGTGTCGGCGGGAGGCCGCGGCACCTTCGTCGGCTGCAAGGTGACCGGCAGCGGCGGGTACGGCTTCCACGTCCTCGACGGCTGCCGCACCACGCTGCGCAGGTGCCGCACCGAGCGCTGCGCGCGGGGCGGTTACGAGTTCGCGGAGGCGGGCGCGGGCGGCGCGGGCGGCCCCGACGTGGAGGACTGCACCGGCGACGAGAGCCTCGCCGGTGCAGTCCTCCGTCAGCCATTCAGCTGCGGATTTCG
>NZ_JACADT010000634.1:0-3375 GCF_013421635.1 Streptomyces sp. UH6
GGGCGGCCTCGACGCCGCGGCGGCGGGCGTCCCGGAGGAATTCCTGTTCGGCCCGGGCCGCCAGCACCACGGGGCGGTCGCGCCGCTCGGGCCGCCGTGCCTCCCGTCCCGGGCGGGGCGCCTGCGGGCGGCGTCCGGGCGTCAGAAGGGTCGGCAGCCGGAGCCGCCTCGGGCGGGGCTGATCACTTGTAGTCGTACTGGACACGGGCCTCCGCCCTTCCCTCGATGGCTTCCGTCCAGAAGGCCTGGAAGTCGTCGTTCTCCTCAGGCCTGATGTCCTTGATCATGCCGAGGCCGACCGGATAGACGTCCATGCCCTTGATCCCGGGCATGCCCCGCGCCTCGACCATGGCGTCGATGACCTCCCCGCGGGCCGCCTCGGTCGAGAGCTCCGACGGCTCGATGGTGAAGTCCTTGTCCGCCTGCTCGAAGTCGCTGACCACGAGGATCTTGACGTCCGGTCCGCCCAGGACCTCACCGATCCGGTCCAGCGCCCCCCACACGTCGGAGCCGCCCTGGGTGCGCGCGCACTCCAGCTCCGCCATGGCCGCCTGCTTGGCCTCGCCGAGCGCCTTCCGGCGGGCGCTGTCGTGGTCGGTGGTCTCGTCGCCCGCCGGGTCGAGGTCGACCTCGTCGACCCGGCAGGAGGAGGCCTCCGAGGAGCGGGTGATGGGCGCGAACTCCACCGAACCGCACTTCTGCTCGGTGAGGAACGGCACCAGCGTGTCCTTCAGCTTGGCCTCCGCGTCGAAGCCGCCCTTCCCCGCGTCGCCGGAGCCGGACCCGTCGATCACGACACCGCACGGCGCGGTCAGCGGGTCGGGCGGCTCGGTGCAGGAGGCCAGAGCGGCCAGCATCCCCGCCACGGGTATCAGGGCTGCCGCGCGACGGAGACGGAACGCGCGTCTGCCGTCATGGGCTGTGCGATGCACGGTGACCTTCCTTCCGGGAACCGGTCGGCCGGAGGGCCGGGTTCCGAACCAGGTGGACGTGGGACCTTCGGGCAGGGGTGTCTTCGGGGCGCGCGCGGGCGCGCACAGGCGGGCCACGGGCGGCGCCGGCCGGTGCGGGGGCGGCTGGGCCGGGTCCGGCGGCGGGAGCTACGTCCGTGAGGCGGTGGGACCGGTGGTGTTCTGGCTGTCGAGCAGGTCCAGGGCCTGCCGCACGGCGGGCCGGTCCGCGGCGGACCGCGTCCCGTACCAGCTGTCGGTGTCGAGCCAGTCGTCGCAGCGGTGCCAGCTGGCGTCGAGCGTCACCGCCCCGGGCAGCCAGCCGGCGGGACGGTGCTCGTCCAGGGGGCTGTCGTCCGGATCCATGTCACGGCGCGCCCGCTGCCAGGCGGCGTCCCAGTAGCAGGCGAGCAACTGGTTGGCCTGGTCGGCGAGTTCCTGAGCCTTGGCCCGCTGGACGGCGGCCCGGTTGCGCCAGTCCGCCACCATCTGCCCGTACCGGGCCAGGGCGGCCGGTGCCGGCCTGCCGCGCACCGTGTACTGGTGGACGATGCGGACCGACTCGGACTGGACGGCGGTGACCAGCGCGTGCCCGTCGACCAGCATCCGCCGCCTGAGCCGGGCGTTGCCCCGCTCCACCTCGGACCTGATGCCCAGGGCGTGCGGCGGAAGGGCGACGTCCGCGGGGACCCTTCCCCCGCGTGCCTCGCGCAGCACCGACACCAGGTCCGCCGCGTCCCGCCTTCCGTGGAATCGGGCGGCGGCCCGGGAGACGAAGCCCGGTCTCACCCGTCGAGGACGGCCTCCGGTGCGGCCGGAGAAGTTCGCCATGGAAAAGACCTCCCATTCCCGTCCGCACGGAACTCCCGGAACTCCCCCTGAGCCCCGCGCAGAAGGAGAGAGTAGCGGAGCACGACGACGGAACAGACGGGAAATGAGCCGGAATTGATCGTTCCAGAGAAATGCTCCGGGAAACGCCCGGAGTTCGCCCCGGGGGCGGCCGGCAAGGCGCCCGTCGGCGATTGCGGGCGGCGGGCGGGGCCGTCGATACTTCTTGGCGTCGCCCGGAAGGAGACGTCATGAAAGCCCGAATCTCCGGAACCCATTTCCCTTTGCGGACCCTCGGTCCGGGGAAACGCCTGGGTATCTGGTTCCAGGGATGCGGGCTGGCCTGCCCGGGGTGCATGTCACGGCACACCTGGGAGCCCGGAGGGGGGCGTGCCACGGACGTCTCCGATCTGACGCGGCAGTGGGGGGAGGCACTGGAGGAGGGGGCCGAAGGGCTCACCGTGAGTGGCGGTGAGCCCTTGGACCAGGCCGACGCGCTGGACACCCTGCTGACGGACGCGGCCCGGCTCCGGGACCGGTTCGCGGCGGGCGGGGACGGCGCGGACCTCCTGGTGTACACGGGCTACGAACCGGACGAGCTGACGCGGTCGCACCACCGGGCGCTCCGCCACGCCGACGCCGTGATCACCGGCAGGTTCCGCGTCGAGCGGCCCACCCGGCTGGTCTGGCGCGGGTCGGCCAATCAGCGGCTGACCCCGCTGACCCCGCGCGGCGGGGCCCGCTACGCCCCGCACCTGTCGCGGGAGAGCACGGGCTCCCGGCTGGAGGTGGCGGTGGAGGCCGGGTCGCCGGTGCGCGTGCGCGTCCACGGAGTGCCGCTGCGGGGCGAGCTGCGCGCGTTCGAGAAGGGGCTGGCGGAGGCCGGCGTGACGATCAAGGCTCCGAGTTGGCGCGCCTGAGCAGGTCGGCGCGGACCTCGCTGTTGCTCACCAGCAGCACCGACCAGCTGGGGTCCTGCCGCAGTTCGGCCCGTACGGCCCGCACCAGGTGCCGCGCCGCGTCGCCCGCGGGAAGTCCGCCGTGCCCGGCGCCGAGCAGGGGGAAGCAGATGCCCGTCAGCGGGAGGGCCAGTGCCGTCCGCTCCTCGCGGGCCAGTTGGAAGCACGCCCGGACGGCCGCGGCGATGTCGGAGGGGGAGACGTGGTAGCCCTCGCCGTCGTTCACCGGGGTGGCCACCGCGGCGTGGTAGACGCGGCGGACGCCCTGGCGGACCAGCGCTCCGGGCGAGGTGGGCACCACCGTTCCCGGCGGTACGGCCCTGCCGGTCCGGTGGTGCGTGCGGAGCCAGACGGTGAGTTCACGGGTGAGGACGTCGTCGACGGCCTCGCCGGCGCCGTCGCGCTGGGTGGCGGCCCGGCGCAGCGCTCCGGAGACCGTCGGCCGGAAGGTCTTGGACATCTCCAGGTACACGTTCTCGGACGAGACGAGGATGTCGACGTCACCGACCTTCTCGATCGCCCCGAGCCGGACCGTCACCCGGCCCACCGGCGGGCGCGCGACGGGGGCCGCGCCCTGGGGCGGGACGGGGAAGGAGACAGGCGTGCGGGGCGAGGGGATGGTGGGCGCCGGGGGCGCC
>NZ_JACADT010000635.1:0-3366 GCF_013421635.1 Streptomyces sp. UH6
TGCCAGGTGCCCGGAGGCTCCGTCGACAACTCCCCCTCGGACGCCGCCGGTTCACCCACGGGGCCGCCGGCGGCCGGGGCCGGGCGCGCCGTCAGCCCGCTCGACAACCCCGACGGCACCAAGCCCGGCCTGGCGGTCGTCTCCTCCGACGCCGACCGCGCCGAGGCCCGCGAACTGATCGAGAAGGTCGCCGTGAAGGGCCGCGGCCCCAAGACGGGTTACGACCGGGACGAGTTCGGCGAGGCGTGGCTGGACACCGCCGACGTGCCGTTCTCCCGCAACGGCTGCGACACCCGCAACGACCTGCTGCAGAGGGACGGCGAGAAGCTCGAGTTCCGTTCCGGGTCCAACTGCGTGGTGGTGGCGATGACCCTCGCCGACCCCTACACCGGGAAGGACATCGACTGGGTCAAGGCGGACGCCGCCGAGGTGCAGATCGACCACGTGATGGCGCTGTCCTACAACTGGCAGATGGGGGCCTCGCGCTGGTCCCGGGAGAAGCGGGAGGCGATCGCCAACGACCCGCTCAACCTCCTGCCGGTGGACGGCCCCACCAACTCGGCGAAGGGCGACTCCGGCCCGGCGACCTGGGTCCCGCCGAGCAAGGCGATCCGCTGCGCCTACGCGGTCCGCTTCGCCCAGGTGTCGCTGAAGTACGAACTCGCGGTCACGAAGGCGGACAAGGCGGCCATGCTCCGGCAGTGCGGAGGCTGACGGCGGCGGGCGCGGCGGGTACGGCGGACGCGGCGAGGGGCCGCCCGGTGATCGGACGGCCCCTCGGCGTGGTGCAGGCAGTGGTGCGGTGCGTCAGAGCTTGACGTCCCAGAAGACCGACTCGTAGTCGAAGCTCGGGGAGACCTCGAGGACCAGGTTCTCGGTGCCCTTGGGCACCGAGAAGCCGAAGGTCTGCGTGGTCTTCTTGCCGGCGGTGACGGAGCCCTCGAACATGCCCAGGCTGTCGGCGTCGATGATGGACTCGGCGGGAGTGCCCTCCTCGCCGGCGGTGGCCTCGACGGTGCCCAGGGCCAGGTCGACGGTCGCGTCGCTGCCGTTGTTGATCTCGACGGTCACCTCGTAGGCGTCGTTGCCGGCCTCGTGGCCGACCGCGAACTCGTCCGGGGTGTACTTCTTGACGTCGGTGACGGTGGCCACGAGGCCGTCGTCGAACTCCATGCCGTCACCCAGCGCGAGCAGCTCGCCGTCCTTGGGGGCCTCGCCCTCGGCGCCCGGGTCCTTCGGGGCGGTCGCGGCGGCGTCCTTCTCGAGCTTGTCGAGCTCCTTCGAGAGGTCCTCGGCGGCCTTGTCCACCAGCAGGACGGTGAAGACCAGGATGGCGGCGGCGGCCACGACGGAGATGGCGCCGAGGATCACACCGGTGAGGGACGCGCCCTTGTTGGTGGCCTCGCCCTTCTTCACCTTGCCCAGGCCGATGATGCCGAAGATCAGCGCCAGGAGGCCGAGGAGCCCACCGAGCCAGAAGAAGAGAATGGTGACGGTGAGCACGAGGCCGATGATTCCGAGAACCAGTGCGGTCGTGCCCATGCCGTTCTTCGGCTGCTGAGGCGCGACCGGCGGGGCCGGCGCGTAAGGCATCTGCTGGGACATTGAAGCTCCCCCTCCAAGGGTCGTAACTGCCCGCACGTTGTCGTGTCCACGTGTAGGCAGGGGCAAGCACATCACGAGCTGTGAACCGGATCAACCAGATTCGGCCCGCCGAGACGGTCTTGTGATGAAAGATCGGGCCGACCTGTGAACATTCGGCCGGTGCTTCGGGACGGCCGGGGAAGGCGAGGAATGCGAGCGGTGCGCTCGCCGGCCCCTGGTGGTCCGTCTGGCGTGGGTAATCACAGCAGAGATTGTGAACGCGGTCAACCAGGTTCACAGACTGTCGGTAGTACACGCTGTGAACATTCTGGTCGCGTGGCTATGCTCAAGCACACCGAACGAGGGAGAGGGGCCCCGTGCAGGAGAACGCGACCGAGGTGACGGCCGCCGGTATCGCCCGGCTGGCCGGAGTGGGTCGGGCGGCCGTGAGCAACTGGCGGCGGCGGCACGCGGACTTCCCCAAACCGGTCGGGGGCACCGAGACCAGCCCCGCCTTCCTCCTCGCGGACGTGGAGGAGTGGCTCCGCCGCCAGGGGAAGCTCGCCGAGGTCCCGCTGCGCGAACGGGTCTGGCAGCACGTCGCCGGTCACCCGGACGGTCCCGCCACCGCCCTCACCCAGGTCGGCTGTGTGCTCCTGCTGGTGCACGAGCGCCCCCGTCCTTCGCGGCGACCGCCTGGGCCCCGACCTTCTCGAAGCGGCGGTCGAAGAGGATCTTCACGTCGAACCGTTCACGCTTCTGCTCCTTGGCGAGCAGGTCGACGGTCTTCTGCTGGCGTTCGATCGCCCCGGACCAGTCGGCCGGGATCACGGGGGTGCCCGCCCGCCGCACCAGGTACTCGCCGTCCTCCTGGCTGAGGCCCTGGTCCTTCACGTACCAGCCGTCCACCCACTCCTCGGGGTGCTGGTCGATCCAGATCTGGGCCCGCGCCCAGAACTTCACCAGTTCCCGGACGGCGGCGGCCTTCTCCGGGTCGGCCACCGAGTCGGTGAGCGCCCACAGGTGGGCGGGGTCGTCGCGCAGACCGTGCTTGAGGGTGGTGGCCCCCTGTCCGCCGTAGTTCTTCAGGTAGCGCTTGATGTTCACGTCCGCGATGGGCGCGGCGTCCACCTGATGGTTGCCGAGCGCGGTCGGGTAGACGTCGCCGGTGCTGGCCAGCTCCACCAGCTCGACGTCCTCCTGGGTGAGGCCGGCCTTGTCGAGGATGCGCAGGACCAGCGCGCCCTGGGCCTGGCCCGGGCTGTAGGCGATCTTCTTGCCGCGCAGGTCCTCCAGGGACCGGATGTCCGCCCCGGGGGCGATCCCCAGCTCGTAGATCGGGTTGGCGTAGGGGTCCTCGCGGAACGCGGCGGCCACCAGCTTGGTGTCCAGCCCGGTCCAGTGCGCGTTGATCGACGGGATGTCCGCGGCGGAGCAGACGTCGAGCGCCCCCGCGCGGAATGCCTCCGAGCACTGCGGACCGCCGCTGATGTTGGCCCACTCGACCTTGAACGGCAGCTCGTCGATCTGGCCGGAGAGCTCCAGCGCCACCTTGAGCGAGGGGTACCCGACGGTCAGCTCGGTGTCCGGGGACACCTCGGCCGGGATCTTCCGGCCGGCCAGGTCCTCGCTGCTCGCGGTGGTCTGCGCGTCGAGGGCGCACGACCCGAGCAGCAGCGGCAGCGCCAGGGCGGCGGCGAGCAGCGCGGGCCTGCGGCGTCGCCCGGACGGCGCGCCCGGCAGGGAGGGCCGGGGTGCTCGGGGACGGGGGGTGCGGGAACG
>NZ_JACADT010000636.1:0-3366 GCF_013421635.1 Streptomyces sp. UH6
GCGGGCGGGCAGGCGGGCGAGCGGGCGGCGCTGAAGCGGCCGGCGCTCAGGAGGGGCGGTTGGCGTCCGGGATCTCCAGGTGGATGGGCCGTCCCTCCGCCATGAAGAGGAGCACGAACTTGCGCAGCGCCTCCTCCAGCACCCAGGCGATGGACGGGACCCCCGGCAGCGGGATCAGGCCCTCGCGGAAGGCCACCACCAGCGGCCACGCCGCGGCGACGATCGGCTTCAGGATCGGCTCGCGGTCCAGCCCGATCTTGTCGCCCACGTCGTCGCCGACGATGTAGCGGGAGTACGCGTTGATCAGCGGCTCGGTGAGGCCGGCGTCGACCTCGGCGATGATGCCCAGGAGCGCGTCGGTCAGCGCCTCGCCCTCGGGGGTGCGGGCGATGATCGGGTCGAGCACCTGCCGGGACTGGGCGTTGGCGTCCGCCCAGGTGGCGGGGATGTACTCGTCCTTGATGCCGAGCATGTGGGCGGAGACCTGCCACACGTGCAGGAAGCCCTCCGACTCGGCGGTCGTCATCGGGACCTTCCACTTCAGGAGGGTCTTCATGACGTACGTGGGGAGGCTGTGCCAGGTGACCATCATGTCGGCCTGGCTGATCGGGACGGTCTGGCCGCCGCTCGTCCGCGACCAGCCGGGGGACTGCGGCAGCAGGTGCCGCACGGCCGCGTGCACCAGGCGGGTCCGCACCGAGGTCGCGATCATGCCGCCCTGCGGCTGGTAGGCGTACCGGTCGCCGACGTCGTAGCCGAGCTGGGCGGTCTTGGCCACCCGGTCCTTCATGTCGGCGCCGCCCTTGGAGTAGTACACGGCGCGCGCCTCACGCGGGATGGCGGTGCTCAGCAGGCCGCTGCCCAGGCCGTACAGGGCCCCGGTGTACAGCCCCTTCCTCCGGGTGAACTCGACCGCCGCCTGGAGCTTGGCCGTGTTCGCCCAGGCGGGCATCTTCCGGGCCTCCTCCATCCAGACCCCGAGGTCCGTGGGGAGCCCGGAGGGCAGCGGCTGGTCGTTGCGCACCCAGTCCCGCAGCAGGTCGTTGACCATGGGGACCTGGCCGCGCCGGATGACGTCGGCGACGATCGCGTCGACCTCCTCGTCCCACACCCACTCGGGGTCGACGCCCGCCCCGCTGCCCGCCACGGACCCGGTCGGGGACCACGTCCACAGGGACCGGGCGCGGGCCGGGGACGCCAGGCTCAGCGCGCCGAAGGCGCCCAGCGAGCCGCCCGCCAGCAGTAACCTGCGCCGGTTGATGTCAGCCATGTGTGCATGCCTCCTGGATTGTCACGGGTTGGTGGGACGGTTGGTCTCGGGGATGTCGATGTGCGTGCCCTGCCCCTTGGTCAGGTAGAAGAGGATGTACTGGCGGACGGCCTCGTCGACCGTCCAGGCGAGCGGCGGCACCAGCGGCAGCGGGATGAGCTTCTCGCGGAAGGCCACCAGCGCCGGCCAGGCCGTCCTGATCGCCCCCTCCCAGAACGGCTCCCGGGGAATGCCGTCCATGTCGGCGATCTCGTCGCCGACCAGGTACCGGGCCAGGGCGTCGCACAGGGGGCGGTCGATGCCGCCGGGGCTGGTCTGCTCGGCGAGCTGGCCCAGCAGGATGTCGGTCAGCTCGACGCCCTCCGGGGTCGAGGCCAGGATCGGCTCCAGCACCTGCCGGTACTGGGAGTTCGCGTCCGCCCAGGTGGCGGGGATGTACTCGTCCCGGATGCCGAGCATGTGCGCGCTGACCTGCCACAGGTGCAGATACGCCTCCTTGTCGGCGGCGGGCATCGGCACCTTCCACTCGAGCATCTTGCGCATCGCGTAGGTGGGCAGGCTGTGCCAGGTGACCATCATGTCGGCCTGGCTGATCGGGATGGTCTGGCCGCCGCTGGTCCGCGACCAGCCGGGGGACTGCGGCAGCAGGTGCCGCACGGCCGCGTGCACCAGACGCGTCTTGACCGACTCCACCACCACCTTGCCGTCGGGCCGGTAGGCGTTCAGGTCGCCGACGGCGAAGCCCAGGAGGCTGGTCTTGGCGACCCGGTCCTCCATGTCGGCGCCGCCCTTGGAGTAGTACACGGCGCGCGCCTCGCGGGGGATGGCGGTGCTCAGCATGCCGCCGCCCACGCCGTTGAGCAGATTGAGGTAGATGCCCCGGCGCCGGTTGAAGTCGGCCGCCAGCTCGAGCTTGGACCGGTCGGCCCACGAGGGCAGCCGGCGGGCCTCCTCCATCCACTCCCGTACGTCGGCCGGCAGCGCGCCGGGCAGCGGCTGGTCGTTGCGGGTCCACGTCCGCAGCGCCTCGTTCACCCGGGGGACGTCGCCCCGGTCGATCACGGCGGCGACCAGCTGGTCGACCTCCTCGTCCCACACCCACTCGGGGTCGACGCCCGCCCCGCTCCCCGCCACCGATCCGGCCGGCGACCAGGTCCACAGGGACCGGGCCTTCGCCGGTGACGCCAGGCTCAGCGCGCCCAGGGCCCCCAGGGCACCACCCGCGGCCAGCACGCCGCGTCTGCCGAGTCCGTCCATGACTCCCAGCTCCTCCTCGAGTCCGCGGTCACGCACGCACCGATTTGGTATCCTGATACACGATGCGTATCCGTGTACCTCCTTAGGTGAGCACAACGGAGGCCGGAACGCCAGAGGTTCAACAGCACCAAGGAGGAATCCGTGGACACGGCGAACCCGAGCGCGGGGGTGAAGGCGCGCGTGAACCCTGTACGGTCGGCCCCATGACCACCCCGGACGCCCCGTCGTTGCTCGAGATCGCGTTCACCGAGGCCGTCCAGGGCGCGGACCCGGAGGACGAGACGGCCGCGCGCCTGCTTGACGCCGCCTACGAGCAGTTCTGCCGCATGGGCATCAAGCGGTCCACGATGGCCGACGTGGCCAAGCTCGCGGGGGTCTCCCGCATCACCGTCTACCGCCGGTTCGCCAGTAAGGACGTCCTGGTCGAGCAGGTGGTGCGGCGCGAGTTCCGGCGGTACTTCGACCAGTTCGTCCACGACATCCAGGGCGCCGACACCGTCGCCGACCGGGTCGTGATCGGCTTCGTCAGCTCCCTGCGCGCCATCCGCCGCAACGCCCTCATCGGCGGCCTGATGACCGTCGAGCCGGACGCCGTGGTGCCGTCCATGACCAGCGACGGCGGCCGCACGCTGGCCGCGGTGCGGCAGTTCCTCGCCGGCGGCCTGCGGCGGGAGCAGCTCGCCGGCAACGTCTCGGGGGAGGTCGACGTCGACCTGGTGGCCGAGATGATGGTCCGGATCTCCGCGTCCTTCCTGGTCATCCCCAGCCATGTCGTCGACATCGAGGACGACGAGCGGATGCGTGAGGTGGCCCGGCGGTTCCTGGTGCCGATGCTCGAG
>NZ_JACADT010000637.1:0-3357 GCF_013421635.1 Streptomyces sp. UH6
GCCTTCGCGGCGCGCAGCAGGTGCAGCGTGGCGCGCGGCGAGGCGCCCAGTCTCAGGTCCGCGTGGGCCCGGGTCGCCGCGACCAGCTGCACCACGTACCGGCGGACCGGCTCCGAGACGTGCACCTCACGGACCGTCTCGATCAGCTTCACGATGTCGTGCGCGTGCGCCACCGGCTGCAGGTCGTCCAGCGGGGACGCCCCGCCGTGCACGTCCAGCATCCTCAGCTCGGCCTCCGTGCCGGGGTAGCCGATGGAGACGCGCGCCATGAAGCGGTCGCGCTGCGCCTCCGGCAGCGGGTAGGTGCCCTCCATCTCCACCGGGTTCTGGGTGGCCACCACCATGAACGGGCTGGGCAGCGGATAGGTCTGGCCGTCGATGGTGACCTGCCGCTCCTCCATGGACTCCAGCAGCGCCGACTGGGTCTTCGGGGAGGCGCGGTTGATCTCGTCGCCGATCACCATCTGGGAGAAGATCGCGCCCGGCTTGAACTCGAAGTCCCGCCGCTGCTGGTCCCAGATCGAGACGCCGGTGATGTCCGTCGGCAGCAGGTCCGGGGTGAACTGGATACGGCGCACCGAGCAGTCCACGGACCGGGCCAGCGCCTTGGCGAGCATGGTCTTGCCGACGCCCGGGACGTCCTCTATCAGGAGGTGGCCCTCGGCCAGCAGGACGGTCAGCGAGAGCCGCACGACCTCCGGTTTGCCCTCGATCACCTGCTCGACCGCGCTCCGTATCCGCTCCACCGTCGCGGTCAGATCGAACAGGTTCTCTCGGTCGTCATAGGTCGTCACCCCGGCCCTCCTCAGCCCTCAGCCCCGTCACATCTCCTGAGGGCCGGCGAAAGTCCCGTGTCCCCCCGCCCGCATTGTTGTTGGCGGAGGTCCCGCCTGTCATGACCTGTGGACAACCGGCGGGGCCGCCCGGCGGGGCCTGTGGACGACACGTGCGGTTTTCACGGGGTTTGTCACCCCTGGAGGTGAACGACGAAGACCCGGCCCGGGGGAGGACCCCCGGGCCGGGCGGGGCCGGCCGGGCGGGCGGTGTCGGGAGGGAGGCGGCGTGGGCCGTCAGGCGGCGTCGATCTCCCGCAGCAGACCCGTCCGCACGTCGAAGACGAATCCCCGGACGTCGTCGGTGTGGAGCAGGAACGGCGAGGTGCGCACCTTCTGCATGGACTGGCGGACGTCCTGGTCGACGTCGCGGAACGCCTCCACGGCCCACGTCGGGCGCTGGCCGACCTCCATCTCCAGCTCGTGCCGGAAGTCCTCGGTGAGGGACTCCAGGCCGCAGCCCGTGTGGTGGATCAGCACCACGCTGCGGGTGCCGAGCGCCCGCTGGCTGATGGTCAGGGAGCGGATGACGTCGTCGGTGACCACACCGCCCGCGTTGCGGACGGTGTGGCAGTCGCCCAGGTCGAGACCGAGTGCGGCGTGCAGGTCGAGGCGGGCGTCCATGCAGGCGACGACCGCCACGCCCAGCACCGGACGGGCGTCCATGCCGGGGTCGGTGAAGGCCGCGGCGTACCGCTGGTTCGCATCGACGAGGCGGTCGGTCACGGTGCCGCGGACGTCGGCCCCGGAGGAGGCGGAGCCGGCAGAAGCAGAAGTCGACATGGGGAAGACGTTACTGGCCGCTTCCCCTCCCGACACTTGCGGAACAGGACAAACAGAGCCGTCGATCTTCTGTGTGAGGTAACCCACAGGGGTGGAGTGCATTGCGCCGCACGGGTGATTCCTTCCGTGAGGAGGCACCATCGCCTCGGCGCGGGGCGACTCGCAGGGCAGTTGATTGACCGGCAGACAGGGTGGACTAAAGTGACGCGAAGCGGGAGGCGAGACACGCGAGACTCTCCCCGCTGGACCGAATTCCGGAGAGTCCGGGCCGAGGACGCCCGGGATCTCCCCACGTGCGCGGCGCGTACGTGCGGCTCGGCCTCCTCCCGCTCCCGGCCGGCCGACGCTCCCGGCGCCGGCAGGCCTCCCCTTCGCGAGCGGGCGGGGACCCGGTTGCTCGTGGCGCCGCGCGGACCTGAGAGGGCCCCTTGAGCGAGAGCCGACATGTCCCTGTGATGCTCCGGCGGTGCCTGGATCTGCTGGCGCCCGCACTGGAGCGGCCCGGAGCGGTCGTCGTCGACTGCACCCTCGGCCTCGGCGGGCACAGCGAGGCCATGCTCACCCGCTTCCCCGAGGTCCGGCTGATCGGCCTGGACCGCGACAAGGAGGCGCTGCGCCTGTCGGGTGAACGGCTCGCCCCCTTCGGTGACCGCGCCACCCTGGTGCACGCCGTCTACGACGAGCTGCCCGAGGTCCTCGACCGCCTCGGCATCCCCCGCGCGCACGGCGTCCAGGGCGTCCTGTTCGACCTCGGCGTCTCCTCCATGCAGCTCGACGAGGCCGACCGCGGCTTCGCCTACGCCCAGGACGCCCCGCTGGACATGCGCATGGACCAGACCACCGGGATCAGCGCGGCCGAGGTCCTCAACACCTACCCGCCCGGCGAACTCGTCCGCATCCTGCGCGCGTACGGCGAGGAGAAGCAGGCCAAGCGGATCGTCTCCGCGATCGTCCGCGAGCGCGAGAAGGAGCCGTTCACCACCAGCGCCCGCCTGGTCCAGCTGATCCGCGACGCCCTGCCGCAGGCCGCCAAGCGCACCGGCGGCAACCCCGCCAAGCGGACCTTCCAGGCCCTGCGCATCGAGGTCAACGGCGAGCTGGGCGTCCTCGAGCGGGCGGTCCCGGCCGCCGTGAAGGCGCTCGCCGTCGGCGGACGGATCGGCGTGCTGTCGTACCACTCGCTGGAGGACCGGCTGGTCAAGCAGGTCTTCGCGGCCGGTGCCGCCACCACCGCGCCGCCCGGCCTGCCGGTCGTGCCCGAGGAGTACCAGCCCCGGCTGAAGCTGCTCACCCGCGGCGCCGAGCTGCCCACCGAGGAGGAGATCGCCGAGAACCGGCGGGCCGCCCCCGCCCGGTTCCGCGGAGCGGAGCGGATCAGGGAGGACGTCCGGTGAGCGCCGGGCGTCCCGCCAGGCGTCCCGGGGAGGGCGGATGAGCGGAGAACCCAGGCTGAGGGGCCGGGCGGCACGGCTCGCCTCGCTGCTCCCCACCGGGACCAGCCAGGCCGCCCGCACCCCCTTCGTGCTGCTCGTGGTCGCCCTGCTGGGCGGCGGGCTGATCACCCTGCTGCTGCTCAACTCGGCGCTCAGCGAAGGGTCGTTCCGCCTGTCGGACCTGCGGAGCGAGACCAAGACACTGACCGACGAGGAGCAGGCCCTGCAGCGCGACGTGGACGCCTACGCGCAGCCCGACGCGCTGGCCCGCCGCGCCCAGGAGCTGGGCATGGTGCCCGGCGGCGACC
>NZ_JACADT010000638.1:0-3350 GCF_013421635.1 Streptomyces sp. UH6
CGCCGGGCACGGAGGCCGAGCGGGCCGCGAGGAGGCTGTGGACACGGATCAGGAGGTCCCCCAGGCCGAGCCCCAGGGCCCGGGCGGCGGCCGCGAGGACCTCCGAGGAGGCCTCCTTGCGGCCCCGTTCCAGCTCCGACAGATAGGGCATGGAGATCCGCGCGGCCTCGGCGACCTCCTTCAGGGTGCGCCCCTGGGCGAGCCGCTCGCGGCGCAGCACCTCGCCGACGAGGTCGCGCCACAGCGGCTCCCTGGCACGGGCCGGGCGGCGGAGGGGGACGGGGGCCGGGGAGGTCGCGTGGTCGCTCACCCTTCTCACCCTAGGCCGCTCGCCGGGCCCGGCAAGACGGCCGGTCGAGGTTCCGCTCAGAGGTGAATCGCGCGGCGGGCAACCGAGGTTGGCCGCCGCCGGGGAAACACGGCGGGGAGCATGTCCGGGCGGCTCAGCCGCCCAGACGGAGGGTGGCGCGTATCCGCTTGCCGACCGGGACGCGCTCCACCACGACCTCGTCGGCGACCGCGTGGACGATCTCCAGGCCGTGCCGGCCGACCCGCTCGGGGTCGCGGGGGAAGATCTGCGGCAGGGCGACGCTGCTGTCGTAGACCGTCACGGTCACGGAGTTGTCCGATCCCTCGAGTTCGAGGATGTACGGACCGTGGCTGTGCCGGTCCGCGTTGGTGACCAGCTCGCTGACGACCAGGAGCAGTTCGCCGCCGTAGCGCTCGTCGGCGGTGGCGCACCACTCGTTCCTCAGCTGCTCGAGGAACTGTCCCGCGAACTCCCGCGCCTCGGCGATGCATCCCGGCTCACCGGTGAAGTGCGTCGCACGCCGCAGGGGCTCCACGGGCACGTCGAAACCCGTTGTCGCCACGGCCCCGTCCAGGTGCTCGATCATGCGTGTCTCTCTCGGCTGCCGGCCCGGCCGGATACTGATGCGCCTCTCCTTCTACCCGGGTCCGGCCCTGTCACTCCCCCCGATTCGGATGACCTGTAACCCCCCGTTCACCGTGCGTGGGCCCCACGGGAGGGGAACACCCCCGCGGGGCCCGTGCGCTGCGCCGGGTCGGCCGTCCGTCAGCCGGCGGCGGCGCGGACGATCTCGTCGATCCGGGACAGTTCGTCGTCGGAGAAGTCCAGGTTGCCGATGGCGGCGACCGAGTCCTCCAGCTGCTGCGGGCTGCTGGCGCCGACCAGTGCGGAGGTGACACGGCCGCCCCGCAGCACCCAGGCGAGTGCCATCTGGGCCAGCGACTGGCCGCGTGCGGCGGCGATGCCGTTCAGCGCGCGCAGGTGCCCGACGAGTTCCGGGGTCACCTTCTCGGCGGTCAGGAAGGGGCTGTCGCTCGCGGCGCGGGAGCCCTCCGGGATGCCGTCGAGGTAGCGGGAGGTGAGCAGGCCCTGCTCGAGCGGCGAGTAGACGATGGAGCCGACCTGGAGTTCGTCCAGCGCGTCGAGCAGACCCGTCTCCTCGGGACGGCGGTCGAGCATCGAGTAGCGGGGCTGGTGGATCAGCAGCGGCGTGCCGAGGCCGGCGAGGATGCGGGCCGCCTCGCGGGTCTGCTCCGGCGAGTAGTTGGAGACGCCCACGTAGAGCGCCTTGCCCTGCTGCACGGCGGAGTGCAGCGCCCCCATGGTCTCCTCGAGCGGGGTGTCCGGGTCGGGGCGGTGCGAGTAGAAGACGTCCACGTACTCGAGCCCCATCCGGGACAGGCTCTGCTCCAGCGAGGAGAGCAGGTACTTGCGCGAGCCCCACTCGCCGTACGGGCCGTCCCACATCAGGTAGCCGGCCTTGGTGGAGATGACCATCTCGTCGCGGTAGGGCCGCAGTTCGACCTTGAGCGCCTCGCCGAAGGCGGACTCGGCGGCGCCCGGGGGCGGGCCGTAGTTGTTGGCCAGGTCGAAGTGGGTGATCCCGAGGTCGAAGGCGCGCCGCAGGATGGCCCGCTGGGTCTCGACGGGGCGGTCGGGACCGAAGTTGTGCCACAGGCCGAGCGACAGCGCGGGAAGCTTCAGGCCGCTGCGTCCGGTGCGCCGGTAGGGCATCTGCTCGTAGCGGCCGGGATGGGCGGTGTACAACGCGACTCCTGGGGTTCGGCGTGTCCGGTGGTGCGTGATCACTCTTCCTCACCGACCCTCTCCCGGTCCAACCGCCGAGCGGGGAGACGGGATCGGGCGGAGGCTGGAGACATGCACGCAAAGGACATTCTGATCGAGGGATACGGCAGGATCCGCGAGGAGGTGCACGCGGCGGTCCACGGCCTGGACGCGCAACGGCTCGCCGCGCCCCCCGCACCGGGGGCGAACCCGGTGGCCTGGCTGGTGTGGCACCTGACGCGGGTGCAGGACGACCACGTCGCGGACGTCGCGGGCCTGGAGCAGGTCTGGACGGCACAGGACTGGCACGGCCGTTTCGGGCTGTCCCTGCCGGCCTCCGACACCGGCTTCGGGCACGACCCGGCGAAGGTGGCGGCGGTCCGGGTCGACTCCCCCGATCTGCTGACCGGCTACTACGACGCGGTGCACGAGCAGACGCTGCGCTTCCTGCGCGCGCTGACCGCCGCCGAGCTGGAGCGGATCGTCGACGAGCGGTGGGATCCCCCGGTCACCCTGGGCGTCCGGCTGGTCAGCGTGCTCTCCGACGATCTTCAGCACGTGGGGCAGGCGGCCTACGTCCGGGGGCTGCTCGAACGCGCCGGATGAGCCGTGGCGGAATGTTTCCGTGACCTGCATTACACATAACGGGTGAATCGGGGCAGAATGGAACAGGTGCGGGTCAAACCGCCCCGCATTCGATTCCTTCCGCCGCACTCGCGGTCAGGCCTGAGATCTCGAAGGAGACGAGTCATGGCCAATGTCTCGCACCCGCGTGGTGACATGGCGAGTCACCCCGACGTGCTCGAAATGAGGGAGCAGTACGCCCGCTCCCAGCAGGGTCCGAATCTGGGGATGCTCGCCGCGCCGCTGTGTCTGGTCGGCGTGTACTGTGCCGCCTCGCCGTGGATCCTGCACTTCACCGGAAGCCAGCCCCCGATGGTCGCCCACAACGTGATCGTCGGCGCGGCGATAGCCGCCCTGGCCATCTGCGCGGCCGCCAACCCGGCACGGATGAGCGGGCTCGGCTGGGCCGCCGCCGGTCTCGGCGTGTGGATGATCATCGCCCCCTGGGTGGTGGGCACCAACCCCGACGCCGGCGTGATCATCAGCAGCATCTGCGTCGGCGCCCTGGCGATCTGCCTCGGAGCGGCGTGCGCGGCCCTGGGAATGAGGAAGGCCAAGGCCGGCAAGGCGTCATCGAGGTTCTGACGGCGCCTGCCCCTGCGCACGGGGCGGGGCCGGGCCGGGTCACCCC
>NZ_JACADT010000639.1:0-3348 GCF_013421635.1 Streptomyces sp. UH6
GGACGACGTGTGGGTGCTGGTCGGGGCCGGGGTGGCGGCAGCCCTCGGGCTCTGGCTGCTGATCCTCGCCCTCACGCCCGGGGTGCGGGGCATCCTGCCCATGCGGCGCGGCAACCCGGACGTGCGCGCCGGACTGGACCGCAAGGCCGCCGCCATGGTGCTGCGGGACCGGGCGCTGGAGGTTCCCGGGGTGCGGTCGGTGCGGGTGAGGATGCGCCGCCGGAAGGCCGACGTGCGCGTGGCCGCGCACTTCAGGGAGATCGACGAGGTCGACGCGGACGTCCGGCACCGGCTGGAGCAGGCGGTGAGCGGCCTGGGCCTGTCGCAGCCGCCGTCCCTCGCCGTCCGGGTGCGGCGTCCCGAGCGGAAGAAGGGGTGAACACGGTGCTGCGGATGGTCAACCGGGTGCTGCTGGGGCTGATCGGTCTGCTGCTGCTCGCGACGGGCGGATCGGTGCTGGCCATCGGGCTCGGCGCCCCCTCGCCCGGCTGGTGGATCCACCGGGACCGGCACGACGTCCTGCTGACCGCCGCCGAGCGCACCAAGTGGCGGGACCAGGGCTGGTGGTGGCCCGTGGTCTTCACGGTGCTCGCGCTGCTGGTGGTGCTGACCCTGTGGTGGCTGACCCGGTCGGTGCAGCGGCACCGGCTGGCGGTGGTGCGGGTCGACACCGGCGACGACGAGGGCGCGGCGCTGCGGGCCCGCGCGCTGGAGGGTTCGCTCGCGGCGGAGGCCGCGCGGCTGGAAGGCGTGGAGCGGGTCCGGGTACGGCTCACCGGGCGGCGCCGGGCCCCGCGGGCCCGGGTGCGGGTGCGGCTGGAACCGGACGCGGATCCCGGGCGCACGCTGGACACCCTCACCTCGGAGACGCTGGCCCACGCCCGGGCCTCGGTGGGCCTGACCTCGCTCCCCTCGGAGATCCGCATGCGGGCCACCGGGCACCGCTCGGAGCGGGTGACCTGAGAGGGGGAGGGACGGGGGATCCGCGCCGCGGACCCCCCGCCACCCGCCGCGGCCTCCGCTCGCGCCGGGGGTCAGAAGCCGCGCCGCACTCCGCCGTCGACCGGGACCATGATCCCCGTCAGGTAGGAGGCGGCGGGCGACAGCAGGAACGCGGCCACCCGGCCGAACTCCGCCGGCGTCCCGTACCGGCCCAGCGGGATGTGCGACTCGTTGGCCGCCCGGGTGGCGGCCGGGTCGGCGGAGAGCGCGTCCAGCTCCCGCACCCGGTCCGTGTCGATCCGCGACGGCAGCACGCCGACCACCCGGATTCCGCGGGGTCCCAGCTCGTCGGCGAGCGACTTGGCGAATCCGGCCAGCCCCGGGCGCAGCCCGTTGGAGATGGTCAGCCCGCCGATCGGCTCGTGGACCGAGGCGGAGAGCACCAGGCCGATCACACCGCCCGCGCCCAGCTCCGCGGCGGCCGCCCGGGCCATCCGCACGGCCCCGAGGAACACCGTCTCGAACGCGCCGAGCCACTGCTCGTCGGTGTTGTCGGCGGCCAGCCCGGCCGGCGGCCCGCCCACGCTGATCAGCACGCCGTCGAACCGGCCGAAACGCTCACGCGCCGTCGCGATCAGCCGTGCGGGGGTACCGGGATCGCCGTTGTCGGCGGCGACACCCACCGCGTTCGGCCCCAGCTCCTCGGCGGCAGCGGCCACCGAGGCGTCGTCCCGGCCGGAGACGACCACCTTCGCGCCGTCGGCGACCAGTTCACGCGCGGTCGCGTTGCCCAGTCCGCGGGAGGCGCCGGTGACGACGTAGACACGGTCCTTCAATCCAAGATCCATGCCCCCATCCTGCACCCGGCGGTGCGGTCAGGCGGTGGCCGGGGTCGCGCTCTCCCGCGTGGCGTCCTCGCCGCCGTCCTCGCTCCCGCCCTTCCCGGAGGCCTCGCCGGCCTCCTCGCGCCGCTCGCGCAGCTCGCGGCGGACCAGCACCACCCAGCCGACCGGCACCCCGGCGGTGAACAGCCACCACTGGACCGCGTACGCCATGTGGTTGCCGATGCTGTCGTGGTCGGGGCCGGGGACCAGCTCGGGACTGCCGTCCACCGGTGCGGGGGAGACCAGCTCCACGTACCCGCCGAGGACCTCGGCGCCCAGCCGCTCCGCCTCGCCCTCGCTGCTGATCAGCATCACCTGCCGGTCGGGCAGGTCGGAGAGGTCCTTGATGCCGCTCTCCGCGGTGGTCTGGTCGGCCATCAGCCGCCCGGTCACCGTCACCTCGCCGGCCGGCGGCGCGGGGATCTCCGGGAACTCCGTCTGCCTGCCGTCGGCCGGCACCCAGCCGCGGTTGACCAGCAGGTACCGCCCGTCGTCCAGGCGCAGCGGGGTCAGCACGTGGTAGCCGACCCGGTCGTCGGCGTTGGTGCGGCGGCGCACCACCACCTCGCGGTCGGTCTCGAAGACGCCGCGCGCGGTCACGTGCCGGTAGTACAGGTCGCGGTCGATCCGCGCGCCGGGCCGGGTCAGCGAGCCGACCGGCACCGCGGCGGTGTCCAGCGCGTCCTCGATGCGCTGGTTGGAGGCCACCCGGTCCCAGTGACGGTGCCACTGCCAGAAGCCCAGCTCGATCATGGTGGGAACGAGCGCCAGGGCGACCAGGGTGACGATCACCCATTGCCGGGTCAGCAGGAAGCGGTACACACGACGACGGTAACAACCGCCGTGTCCCGGTCCTCCGTCGGCCCCGGCCGCCCAGGGCCGGTCACACCCGGTCGACGATGCCCGCCTTGCCGTCCGCCCTGGCGCAGTGGGCGCCGCAGTACCACTTGCCGTCGGCCTCCACGCCCTGGCCGATGACCTGCACCCGGCAGTGCTCGCAGATCGGGGCCATCCGGTGGATCGCACAGGCGAAGCAGTCGAAGACGTGGACGGCGCCCTGTGCGTGCACCTCGAACGTCATGCCGTAGTCGTTTCCGCAGACCTCACAACGTGCCATGGGCCACAGCGTGAGCCGTCCGGGCCGCCCGTCCCGGCAGCCGGACCGCGCGCCGCCGGTGGTTCACCCGTCCGCCGGTTCGACGTCCCCCAGCAACTGGCCGAAGGCCGCCTCGTCCACCACCGGGGTGCCGAACTGGCGGGCCTTGACGGTCTTGGAGGTTCCCGAATCGGGGTCGTTGGTCACCAGCAGGCTGGTCAGCCGGGAGATGCTGCCCGCCACGTGCAGGCCGGCCTCGGTGGCCCGGTCCTCCAGCAGCTCGCGCTCCACCGAGGTGTCGCCCGAGAAGGCCACCCGCATGCCCTGCCTCAGCCGCCCGCCCGGCACGTAGCGGCCGGGGTTCGGGAAGGGGCACGGCGGGCGCTTCTTCGAACGGTTCCACGCCGTCGGGCGGTACCCCCCGGC
>NZ_JACADT010000064.1:0-12755 GCF_013421635.1 Streptomyces sp. UH6
CGGCGACGCGGCCGTGGCCGCGGCCGGACTGGCGGCCGAGGAGGGCGCCGACTCGCTCGCCGTGGAGGAGCACCACCTCACGGTGGCCCGCCACCGCGCCATCGGCTCGGTCGCCTCCCGGCTCCGGCTCACCGACCTCGGCACCGCCGTGGAGCAGATGCGGGTGGTCAAGGACGAGGAGGAGATCGCCTGCCTGCGCGCGGGCGCGGAGATCGCCGACCAGGCGCTGGGCGAGCTGCTGGAGTCCATCCTGGTGGGCCGCACCGAACGCCACCTCGCGCTGGAGCTGGAGCGCCGCCTGGTCGACCACGGCGCCGACGGCCCGGCGTTCCCCACCTCGGTGGCCACCGGTCCGCACTCCGGACGGCCAGGCCACCGGCCCACCGACCGCCGGGTGGAGGAGGGCGACTTCCTCTCCGTCTGCATGGGCGCCGCCTACCGGGGCTACCGGTGCGAGATCGGCCGTACCTTCGTCATCGGGACCACCCCCGCCGACTGGCAGATCGAGCTCTACGACGTGGTGTTCGCCGCCCAGCGGGCGGGCCGGGAGGCGCTCCTGCCGGGCACCGAGCACCGGCAGGTGGACCGGGCGGCGCGCCAGGTCCTCGCCTCCGCCGGCTACGGCAGCGCCCTTCCCGCGCGCACCGGACACGGTGTGGGACTGGAAATCGCGGAGGACCCGCAGTTGGCCCCCGCGGCCATGGGTAAACTGGACGCTTGCGTGCCGGTCACCGTCGAGCCGGGGGTTCACCTCCCCGGTCGGGGCGGGGTCCGGATCGATGACACGCTCGTCGTGCGCCCCGAGGCGGACGGCGGACCCGAGCTACTCACCATCACGACCAAGGAGCTGCTCGCGCTGTAGCCTCCGGGCCGCGGCGCTCCTGCCCCGGGGTCGTCCACGTCAGTCCAGGAGATTCCGCAACCGTGGCTTCCACGAACGACCTCAAGAACGGCATGGTGCTCAAGCTCGAAGGCGGCCAGCTCTGGTCCGTCGTCGAGTTCCAGCACGTCAAGCCCGGCAAGGGCCCGGCCTTCGTGCGCACCAAGCTCAAGAACGTGCTCTCCGGCAAGGTCGTCGACAAGACCTTCAACGCCGGCGTCAAGGTCGAGACGGCCACCGTTGACAAGCGCGACATGCAGTTCTCGTACATGGACGGCGAGTACTTCGTGTTCATGGACATGGACACCTACGACCAGCTCATGGTCGACCGCAAGGCCGTCGGCGACGCCGCCAACTTCCTGATCGAGGGCTTCACCGCCGTCGTCGCCCAGCACGAGGGCGAGGTGCTCTTCGTCGAGCTGCCGGCCGCCGTCGAGCTGGTCGTCCAGGAGACCGAGCCGGGCGTCCAGGGCGACCGCTCCACCGGTGGCACCAAGCCGGCCACCCTGGAGACGGGTCACCAGATCCAGGTTCCGCTCTTCATCACCACCGGTGAGAAGATCAAGGTCGACACCCGCACCAGCGACTACCTCGGCCGGGTGAACAGCTAACCGTGGCTGCCCGCAATACGGCTCGCAAGCGGGCCTTCCAGATCCTCTTCGAGGCCGACCAGCGCGGCGCCGACGTGCTGTCCGTCCTCGCCGACTGGGTCCGGCACTCCCGGAACGACACCCGGCAGCCGCCGGTGAGCGAGTACACGATGCAGCTGGTCGAGGGGTACGCGGACCACGTCCGCCGGATCGACGAGCTCATCGCCCAGTACGCGGTGGACTGGACGCTGGACCGGATGCCGGTCGTCGACCGCAACATCCTGCGGCTCGGCGCCTTCGAGCTGATCTGGATGGACGAGACCCCCGACGCGGTGGTGCTCGACGAGGCGGTCCAGCTGGCCAAGGAGTTCTCCACCGACGACTCGCCCGCGTTCGTCAACGGACTGCTGGGCCGGCTGAAGGACCTCAAGCCGTCGCTGCGACGGGAAGAGGCCTGAGCCGCGCGCCCACCACGACGCCGCATTGCCGAAGGGCCCCAGCATCATGCTGGGGCCCTTCGGCATTTTCGTTTCTGCACGCGCGTGCCGCGCCGGGTTCCGCCCGGCCCGTGGTGACGGGGAGGCCCTCAGCTCTCCTCGTGGGCGACCGCGCGGCGCGCGTCCGCGTCCAGCACGCCCCAGCTGATCAGCTGCTCGGTCAGCACCGAGGGGGACTGGTCGTAGATCACGGCCAGGGTGCGCAGGTCGTCCTGGCGGATCGACAGCACCTTGCCGTTGTAGTCACCGCGCTGGGACTGGATCGTCGCCGCATAGCGCTGCAGCGGACCGGCCTTCTCCACCGGCACGTGCTGGAGGCGCTCGAGGTCGAGGACCAGCTTCGGCGGGGGCTCCGCGGCGCCGCCCGGCGTGGTGCCGGGGAGCAGCTCCTGGACGGGGACACCGTAGAAGTCCGCCAGCTCGGCCAGCCGCTGCACGGTCACGGCGCGGTCCCCGCGCTCGTAGGAACCGACCACGACGGCCTTCCAGCGGCCCTGGGACTTCTCCTCCACGCCATGGAGGGACAGACCCTGCTGGGTGCGGATGGCCCGGAGCTTGGCCCCGAGCTGCTTTGCGTATTCGCTGGACATAAAGCTCCCGGACAGTCGGCGGCACGTGCGGTCAGCGGTGCTTTCGCGGGGCGTGCCGCACGGTTGGTAACTCACTGTAAGGTTACGCAGCGTTACTCTGCCCCGTCAAGCGGAATGGTCCGGACCGACGGTTCGATGATCGGTTCGCCAGGTTGCTCCGAAAGGGTGAGTCTGCGGGTGAATCCGCGGAGGGGCGGGGGGTGAGCTGGGGTGTTTGCGGGCCTGTTAGGGTAGAGGGCGTAAACACGACGTCCTTTAAAGTCCGTCCCGTGAGGCGGAGAAGGGGGTCCTTTTCGTATGGACACGAACAGCTCCGCGTCAGCGGCGCAGGGGGCCGACGCACGTGCCGTGCTCGAGGCCCAGGACATCGCGCGGGTTCTGACCCGCATCGCGCACGAGATCGTCGAACGCGCCAAGGGCGCCGAGGACGTCGTGCTGCTCGGCATCCCGACCCGGGGCGTCTACCTCGCCCGGCGGATCGCCGACAAGCTCGAGGAGATCACCGGGCGGAAGATCCCCGTCGGCTCCCTCGACATCACCATGTACCGCGACGACCTGCGGCTCCAGCCGCCGAGAGCGCTCGCCCGCACCGAGATCCCCGGTGACGGCGTCGACGGCCGCCTGGTCGTCCTCGTCGACGACGTGCTCTTCTCCGGCCGCTCGGTCCGCGCCGCGCTCGACGCGCTGAACGACATCGGCCGCCCGCGAGCGGTGCAGCTCGCGGTGCTCGTCGACCGCGGCCACCGCGAACTGCCGATCCGGGCCGACTACGTCGGCAAGAACCTCCCCACGTCGCTGCGGGAGACGGTCAAGGTCCAGCTCGCCGAGGAGGACGGTCGCGACACCGTGCTGCTCGGCACCAAGCCGGCCTCCCAGGGCTCACGGCAGTAGACCCGCCGGCGTACCCGCGCCACCGGGGTACGCGCACGCGTCCACGCCTGCCCGAAATCTCCCAGATGATCCTTCCCACGGAGCCTGCCCGATGAAGCGCCACCTCATCTCGGCCGCCGACCTGACCCGCGACGACGCCGTCCACATCCTCGACACCGCCGAGGAGATGGCACGGGTCGGCGACCGCACGGTCAAGAAGCTTCCCGCCCTGCGCGGCCGCACCGTCTGCAACCTCTTCTTCGAGGACTCGACCCGCACCCGGATCTCCTTCGAGGCCGCCGAGAAGCGGCTGTCGGCCGACGTCATCAACTTCGCCGCCAAGGGATCCAGCGTCTCCAAGGGCGAGTCCCTCAAGGACACCGCCCAGACCCTGGCCGCCATGGGCGTGGACGCGGTGGTCATCCGCCACAGCGCCTCCGGCGCCCCCTACCGCCTGGCCACCTCCGGCTGGATCGACGCCCCGGTGATCAACGCCGGCGACGGCACCCACCAGCACCCCACCCAGGCCCTGCTGGACGCCTTCACCATGCGCCGCCGCCTGATCGGCCCCGACGCCGGCCTCGGCCAGGACCTGGCCGGCAGGCACGTCACCCTCGTCGGCGACATCCTGCACAGCCGGGTGGCCCGCTCCAACGTCGACCTGCTGCACACCCTGGGCGCGCACGTCACCCTGGTCGCCCCGCCCACCCTGCTGCCGGTCGGCGTCGAGACCTGGCCCTGCGAGGTCTCCTACGACCTCGACTCCGCCCTCCCCAAGGCCGACGCGGTGATGATGCTCCGCGTCCAGCGGGAGCGGATGAACGCGGCCTTCTTCCCCACCGAGCGCGAGTACTCCCGCCGCTACGGCCTGGACGGCGAACGGATGGCGAAGATGCCCGACCACGCCATAGTGATGCACCCCGGCCCGATGGTCCGCGGCATGGAGATCACCGCGGAGGTCGCCGACTCCGAGCGCTGCACCGTCACCGAGCAGGTCGCCAACGGCGTCTTCACCCGGATGGCCGTCCTGTACCTGCTGCTCGGCGGCAACGCCAACGAGCCCACGCCCGGCCAGTAACACCCGCACCGAGGAAAGGCAGAATCCATGAGCAAGACCCTGATCCGCGGTGCGCGCGTGCTCGGCGGCGACCCGCAGGACGTGCTGATCGACGGCACGACCGTCGCCGCCGTCGGCACCGGCCTGGACACCGAGGGCGTCGACACGGTGGTCGAGGCGGAGGGCAAGGTCCTCCTCCCCGGCCTGGTCGACCTCCACACCCACCTGCGCGAGCCCGGCCGCGAGGACTCCGAGACGGTCCTCACCGGAACCCGCGCCGCCGCCAAGGGCGGCTACACCCAGGTGTTCGCCATGGCCAACACCTTCCCCGTCGCCGACACGGCCGGCGTGGTCGAGCAGGTCTACCGCCTCGGCCAGGAGCACGGCTACTGCGACGTGCAGCCCATCGGCGCCGTCACCGTCGGCCTGGAGGGCGAGAAGCTCGCCGAACTCGGCGCCATGCACGAGTCCGCGGCCGGCGTCACCGTCTTCTCCGACGACGGCAAGTGCGTCCACGACGCGGTGATCATGCGCCGCGCGCTGGAGTACGTGAAGGCCTTCGGCGGCGTCGTCGCCCAGCACGCCCAGGAGCCCCGGCTGACCGAGGGCGCCCAGATGAACGAGGGCGTCGTCTCCGCCGAGCTCGGTCTCGGCGGCTGGCCGGCGGTGGCCGAGGAGTCGGTCGTCGCCCGCGACGTCCTGCTCGCCGAGCACGTCGGCTCCCGCGTCCACATCTGCCACCTGTCCACGGCCGGCTCCGTCGAGATCGTCCGCTGGGCCAAATCCCGCGGCATCGACGTCACCGCCGAGGTCACCCCGCACCACCTGCTGCTCACCGACGAGATGGTGCGCAGCTACAACCCCGTCTACAAGGTCAACCCGCCGCTGCGCACCGAGCGCGACGTGATGGCCCTGCGCGAGGCGCTGGCCGACGGCACGATCGACATCGTCGCCACCGACCACGCCCCGCACCCGCACGAGGACAAGGACTGCGAGTGGGCCGCCGCCGCCATGGGCATGGTCGGCCTGGAGACCGCCCTGTCCGTGGTGCAGGAGACCATGGTGGAGACCGGCCTGCTGGACTGGGCAGGCGTCGCCGACCGGATGTCCGTCGCGCCCGCCCGGATCGGACGCGCCAAGGGCCACGGCCGGCCGGTGGCCGTCGGTGAGCCCGCCAACCTCGTCCTGGTCGACACCGCATACCGTGGAGACGTGGACCCCGCGGGCTTCGCCTCCCGCAGCCGCAACACCCCCTACGAGGGCCGCGAGCTGCCGGGCCGTGTCACCCACACGTGGCTGCGGGGCAAGGCCACCTACTCCGACGGGAAGCTCGCGTGACGTCCTCCAGCCCCCTCCTCCTCGTACACCTCGCCGCCGAGACCGAACGCAGGTCGGCCGAGGTCACCAACTGGCCGGGGCGCATCGCCGCGGTCATCGGCCTCGCCCTGTTCGTCGCGCTCGTCTACTGGCTGATGCGCGAAGGCTGGAAGTGGCGGAGCACCCTCCAGGGCGACCTCCCCGCGCTGCCCCAGGCCCCCGAGCCCGCGGGCGAGCCGGAACTCACCCTCACCGGCCGCTACCACGGCTCCACCACCGCCCACCAGTGGCTGGACCGCATCGTGGCCCGCGGCCTGGGCACCCGGAGCCGGGCCGAGCTCACCCTCACCGACGCCGGACTGGCCGTCGCCCGCCCGGGCGCGGACGACTTCTTCGTCCCGGCCGGCCGGCTGCGCGAGGCCCGGCTGGACAAGGGCATCGCCGGCAAGGTCCTCACCGAGGGCGGACTGCTGGTGGTGACCTGGGAGCACGGCGACCGGCTGATCGACTCCGGATTCCGCTCCGACCGATCGGCCGAACACCCCGAGTGGGTCGCCGCCCTCAACGACATGATCGAACAGCACAAGAAGCAGACGGAAGGCGCACGATGACGACCTCCACCAGGGGAGCCAAGGCTCCCGCAGTACTCGTCCTGGAGGACGGCCGGATCTTCCGCGGCCGCGCCTACGGGGCCGTGGGGGAGACCTTCGGCGAGGCCGTCTTCTCCACCGGCATGACCGGCTACCAGGAGACCCTCACCGACCCGTCCTACCACCGTCAGGTGGTCGTCATGACGGCGCCGCACGTCGGCAACACCGGCATGAACGAGGAGGACCGCGAGTCCCACCAGATCTGGGTGGCCGGCTACGTCGTCCGTGACCCCGCCCGGGTGCCGTCCAACTGGCGCTCCACCCGTACCCTCGACGACGAGCTCGCCGACCAGGGCGTCGTCGGCATCAGCGGCATCGACACCCGCGCCCTCACCCGCCACCTGCGTGAGCGCGGCGCGATGCGCGTCGGCATCTTCTCCGGCGAGGCCGTCGCCTCCGACGACGCCATGCTGGCCAAGGTGCGCGAGGCCGCCCCGATGAAGGGCGCCAGCCTCTACGAGGAGGTCGCCACCACCGAGGCGTACGTCGTCCCGGCGCAGGGGCCCGGCGGCGAAGCCCTGCCCATCGGCAGCGCGAAGTTCACCGTCGCCGCGATCGACCTCGGCATCAAGGGCATGACGCCCTACCGGATGGCCGAGCGCGGCATCGAGGTCCACGTCCTGCCCGCCACCGCCACTCTCGACGACATCTACGCGGTGAATCCGACCGGCGTGTTCTTCTCCAACGGCCCGGGTGACCCGGAGACCGCCGAGCACCCCGTCGAGCTGATGCGGGGCGTCCTGGAGCGCTCCACCCCTCTGTTCGGCATCTGCTTCGGCAACCAGATCCTCGGCCGCGCCCTCGGCTTCGGCACCTACAAGCTGAAGTACGGTCACCGCGGCATCAACCAGCCGGTCCAGGACCGTACCACCGGCAAGGTCGAGGTCACCGCCCACAACCACGGATTCGCCGTCGACGCCCCGCTCGACAAGGTCTCCGACACCCCCTACGGCCGCGCCGAGGTCTCGCACGTCTGCCTCAACGACGACGTCGTCGAAGGCCTGCGGCTCCTCGACCGGCCCGCGTTCAGCGTCCAGTACCACCCCGAAGCGGCAGCGGGTCCCCACGACGCCGCCTACCTGTTCGATCGCTTCGCCGCTTTGATGAACAACAGCCTCATGGAGGGCCAGCGTGCCTAAGCGCACCGATATCCAGTCCGTCCTGGTCATCGGCTCCGGCCCGATCGTCATCGGCCAGGCCGCGGAGTTCGACTACTCCGGCACCCAGGCATGCCGCGTCCTCAAGGCCGAGGGCCTGCGCGTCGTCCTGGTCAACTCGAACCCGGCGACGATCATGACCGACCCGGAGATCGCCGACGCCACCTACGTCGAGCCGATCACCCCCGAGTTCGTCGAGAAGATCATCGCCAAGGAGCGCCCCGACGCCCTCCTGCCCACCCTCGGCGGCCAGACCGCGCTCAACACCGCGATCTCCCTGCACGAGAACGGCGTCCTCGCGAAGTACGGCGTCGAGCTGATCGGCGCCAACGTGGAGGCCATCCACAAGGGCGAGGACCGCGAGCAGTTCAAGGTCGTCGTCGAAGAGGTCCGCAAGAAGATCGGCCACGGCGAGTCCGCCCGCTCGGTCATCTGCCACTCCATGGACGACGTCCTCGCCGGCGTCGAGACGCTCGGCGGCTACCCCGTCGTGGTCCGCCCCTCCTTCACCATGGGCGGCGCCGGCTCCGGCTTCGCGCACGACGAGGAGGAGCTGCGCCGCATCGCCGGCCAGGGCCTCACGCTCTCCCCGACCACCGAGGTGCTCCTGGAGGAGTCCATCCTCGGCTGGAAGGAGTACGAGCTGGAGCTGATGCGCGACAAGCACGACAACGTCGTGGTCGTCTGCTCCATCGAGAACTTCGACCCGATGGGCGTCCACACCGGCGACTCCATCACCGTCGCCCCGGCGATGACTCTCACCGACCGCGAGTACCAGATCCTGCGCGACATCGGCATCGCCGTGATCCGCGAGGTCGGCGTCGACACCGGCGGCTGCAACATCCAGTTCGCCGTCAACCCCGCCGACGGCCGGGTCATCGTCATCGAGATGAACCCCCGCGTCTCCCGCTCCTCCGCGCTCGCCTCCAAGGCCACCGGCTTCCCGATCGCCAAGATCGCCGCCAAGCTGGCCGTCGGCTACACGCTGGACGAGATCCCCAACGACATCACCGAGCAGACCCCGGCCTCCTTCGAGCCGACGCTCGACTACGTCGTGGTCAAGGCGCCCCGCTTCGCCTTCGAGAAGTTCCCCTCCGCCGACTCCACCCTCACCACCACCATGAAGTCGGTGGGCGAGGCCATGGCCATGGGCCGCAACTTCACCGAGGCCCTGCAGAAGGCCCTGCGCTCCCTGGAGAAGAAGGGCAGCCAGTTCACCTTCACCGGTGAGCCGGGCGACAAGGACGAGCTGCTGCGCGAGGCCGTCCGTCCCACCGACGGCCGCATCAACACCGTGATGCAGGCCATCCGGGCCGGCGCCACCCAGGAGGAGGTCTTCGAGTCCACGAAGATCGACCCCTGGTTCGTCGACCAGCTCTTCCTGATCAAGGAGATCGCCGACGAGCTGGCCGCCGCCTCCGAACTCACCCCCGATCTGCTCGCCGAGGCCAAGCGCCACGGCTTCTCCGACCAGCAGATCGCCGAGATCCGCGGCCTGCGCGAGGACGTCGTCCGCCAGGTCCGGCACGCCCTCGGCGTCCGCCCGGTCTACAAGACGGTCGACACCTGCGCCGCCGAGTTCGCCGCGAAGACCCCGTACTTCTACTCCTCCTACGACGAGGAGAGCGAGGTCGCCCCGCGCGAGCGCGCCGCCGTGATCATCCTGGGCTCCGGCCCGAACCGCATCGGCCAGGGCATCGAGTTCGACTACTCCTGCGTCCACGCCTCCTTCGCGCTCAGCGACGCCGGCTACGAGACCGTGATGGTCAACTGCAACCCGGAGACCGTCTCCACCGACTACGACACCTCCGACCGGCTCTACTTCGAGCCGCTCACCCTGGAGGACGTCCTGGAGATCGTCCACGCCGAGCAGCAGGCGGGCCCCGTCGCCGGTGTGATCGTCCAGCTCGGCGGCCAGACCCCGCTGGGCCTGTCCCAGGCCCTCAAGGACAACGGCGTGCCCGTGGTCGGCACCTCCCCGGAGGCGATCCACGCCGCCGAGGACCGCGGCGCCTTCGGCCGCGTGCTCGCCGAGGCCGGCCTGCCCGCCCCCAAGCACGGCACCGCCACCACCTTCGCCGAGGCCAAGAAGATCGCCGACGAGATCGGCTACCCCGTCCTCGTCCGCCCGTCCTACGTGCTCGGCGGCCGCGGCATGGAGATCGTCTACGAGGAGTCCCGCCTCGAGGCCTACATCTCCGAGTCCACCGAGATCTCCCCGGACCGCCCGGTCCTGGTCGACCGCTTCCTCGACGACGCGGTGGAGATCGACGTCGACGCCCTCTACGACGGCACCGAGCTCTACCTCGGCGGCGTCATGGAGCACATCGAGGAGGCCGGCATCCACTCCGGCGACTCGGCGTGCGCCCTGCCGCCGATCACTCTCGGCGGCTACGACATCAAGCGGCTGCGCGCCTCCACCGAGGCCATCGCCAAGGGCGTCGGCGTCCGCGGCCTGATCAACATCCAGTTCGCGCTCGCGGGCGACATCCTCTACGTCCTCGAGGCCAACCCGCGCGCCTCGCGCACCGTGCCCTTCACCTCGAAGGCCACCGCGGTGCCGCTGGCCAAGGCCGCCGCCCGCATCTCGCTCGGCGCCACCGTCGCCGAGCTGCGCGCCGAGGGCCTGCTGCCGAGGACCGGCGACGGCGGCGACCTGCCGCTGGACGCGCCGATCTCCGTCAAGGAGGCCGTGATGCCGTGGTCGCGCTTCCGCGACGTGCACGGCCGCGGCGTGGACACCGTCCTCGGCCCGGAGATGCGCTCCACCGGCGAGGTCATGGGCATCGACTCGGTCTTCGGCACCGCCTACGCCAAGTCGCAGGCCGGCGCCTACGGCCCGCTGCCCACCAAGGGCCGCGCGTTCATCTCGGTCGCCAACCGGGACAAGCGCTCGATGATCTTCCCGGCCCGCGAGCTGGCCGGCGCCGGCTTCGAGCTGCTCGCCACCTCCGGCACCGCCGAGGTGCTGCGCCGCAACGGCATCCCCGCCACCGTGGTGCGCAAGCAGTCCGAGGGCGAGGGCCCCGACGGCGAGAAGACGATCGTCCAGCTGATCCACGACGGCCAGGTCGACCTCATCGTCAACACGCCGTTCGGCACCGGCGGCCGCCTCGACGGCTACGACATCCGCACCGCCTCCGTGGCCCGCGGCGTCCCCTGCCTCACCACCGTCCAGGCGCTCGCCGCCGCGGTGCAGGGCATCGACGCCCTCACCAAGGGCGACGTCGGAGTCCGATCCCTCCAGGAACACGCGGAACAGCTGACCGCGTCGCGCGGACAGTGACCGACGAGGGGGACACCGGAAACGGTGTCCCCCTCTTCACGAGGAGCCTCCAGATGTACTCGCTTTTCTTCCGCCTCGTCTTCCGCCGCATGGACCCCGAGCGCGCCCACCACCTCGCCTTCCGCTGGATCCGGCTCGCGGCCCGCGTCCCCGTGCTGCGCACCTTCCTCGCCGCCTGGCTCGCCCCCCGGCACACCGAGCTGCGCACCGAGGCGTTCGGCCTGCGGATGCACGGGCCGTTCGGTCTGGCCGCGGGCTTCGACAAGAACGCCGTCGCCATCGACGGCATGGCCATGCTCGGCTTCGACCACGTCGAGATCGGCACCGTCACCGGAGAGGCCCAGCCCGGCAATCCGAAGAAGCGCCTCTTCCGGCTGGTGGCCGACCGCGCGCTGATCAACCGGATGGGCTTCAACAACGACGGCTCCGCCGCCGTCGCCGCCCGCCTCGCCGCCCGCCGGCCGGTCTTCAAGCCGGTCGTCGGCGTCAACATCGGCAAGACCAAGGTCGTCCCCGAGGAGGAGGCCGCCGCCGACTACGTGAAGTCCGCCGAGCGGCTCGCCCGCCACGCCGACTACCTGGTCGTCAACGTCTCCTCGCCCAACACCCCCGGGCTGCGCAACCTCCAGGCCACCGAGGCGCTGCGCCCGCTGCTCACCGCCGTGCGCGAGGCCGCCGACCGCACGGTGCCCGAGCGCCGGGTCCCGCTGCTGGTGAAGATCGCCCCCGACCTCGCGGACGAGGACGTGGACGCCGTCGCCGACCTCGCCGTCGAGCTCGGCCTGGACGGCATCATCGCCACCAACACCACCATCGCCCGCGCCGGACTGGGCCTGAGGTCCTCGCCCGCCGTGGTGCAGGAGACCGGCGGCCTCTCCGGCGCCCCGCTCAAGGAACGCTCCCTGGAGGTGCTGCGCCGCCTCTACGCCCGCGTCGGCGACCGGATCACCCTGGTCGGCGTCGGCGGCGTCGAGACGGCGGAGGACGCCTGGCAGCGCATCCTGGCCGGCGCCACGCTGGTGCAGGGCTACAGCGCCTTCATCTACGAGGGCCCGCTGTGGGCCCGCGCGATCCACCAGGGCCTGGCCCGGCGCCTGCGCCAGAGCCCGTACGCCACCCTCGCCGACGCGGTCGGCGCGGCGGTGAAGGCCGACGAGGACAAGGAGAAGGCCGTATGACCCCCACCGCCCCCACCGAGCCCTTCGGCGCACGGCTGCGCCGCGCCATGGACGAGCGCGGCCCGCTCTGCGTCGGCATCGACCCGCACGCCTCCCTGCTCGGCTCCTGGGGCCTGGCCGACGACGTCGCCGGGCTGGAGCGCTTCAGCCGCACCGTGGTCGAGGCGCTGGCCGACCGGGTCGCCGTCCTCAAGCCGCAGATCGCCTTCTTCGAGCGCTTCGGCTCCCGCGGCCTCGCGGTGCTCGAGAAGTCCGTCGAGGAGGCCCGCGCGGCAGGCGCCCTGGTGGTCATGGACGCCAAGCGCGGCGACATCGGCTCCACCATGGCCGCCTACGCCGAGTCGTTCCTGCGCAAGGACGCCCCGCTGTTCTCGGACGCCCTCACGGTCTCCCCGTACCTCGGCTACGGCTCGCTGAAGCCGGCCGTGGACCTGGCCCGGGAGAACGGCGCCGGGCTGTTCGTCCTGGCGCTCACCTCCAACCCCGAGGGCGGCGAGGTCCAGCACGCCGTGCGCGCCGACGGCCGCCGGGTCGGCGCCACCATGCTGGCGCACCTCGCCGAGGAGAACGCGGGGGAGGAACCGCTCGGCTCCTTCGGCGCGGTGGTCGGCGCCACGCTCGGCGACCTGTCCTCCTACGACCTGGACGTCAACGGCCCGCTGCTGGCCCCGGGCATCGGCGCC
>NZ_JACADT010000640.1:0-3343 GCF_013421635.1 Streptomyces sp. UH6
CCGCCCGCAGGGGGGGCGGGCAACGTGCCCGCAGGGCGGTGAGGTGTGGCCGCCGGGTGGGTCGGGTGGTGCCCGGGGTCCGCGGGCATGGGCGGGGTGGTGAGGCGGGTTCGGTGGGTGGGAAATCGGGGGCGGATTGGGGGAGCGTCTTGCACTCGGAGGGGTCGAGTGCTAATCATTGCGTTAGCACTCTGAAGGTGAGAGTGACAACGATGGACCGGGTCGGTGAGGTCCGCGTGGCGAGGCGGGGAAGGAACCGCCCGACACGCAGGCCGTCCGTCGCGGGCGCGGGCGCGGTCCGAAGGAATCACCCCCAGTCCTGGGAGGACCACTTCACATGGCCAAGATCATCGCGTTCGACGAGGAGGCACGGCGCGGCCTCGAGCGCGGCATGAACCAGCTCGCGGACGCCGTCAAGGTGACGCTCGGCCCCAAGGGCCGCAACGTCGTCCTCGAGAAGAAGTGGGGCGCCCCCACGATCACCAACGATGGTGTCTCCATCGCCAAGGAGATCGAGCTCGAGGACCCGTACGAGAAGATCGGCGCCGAGCTGGTCAAGGAAGTCGCCAAGAAGACGGACGACGTCGCCGGCGACGGTACGACCACCGCGACCGTCCTCGCCCAGGCGCTGGTCCGCGAGGGCCTGCGCAACGTGGCGGCCGGCGCCAACCCGATGGCCCTCAAGCGTGGTATCGAGAAGGCCGTCGAGGCCGTCTCCGGCGCTCTGCTCGAGCAGGCCAAGGAGATCGAGACCAAGGAGCAGATCGCCTCCACCGCGTCCATCTCCGCCGCCGACACCCAGATCGGCGAGCTCATCGCCGAGGCGATGGACAAGGTCGGCAAGGAAGGCGTCATCACCGTCGAGGAGTCCCAGACCTTCGGTCTGGAGCTGGAGCTCACCGAGGGTATGCGCTTCGACAAGGGCTACATCTCGGCGTACTTCGCGACCGACATGGAGCGCATGGAGGCGTCGCTCGAGGACCCCTACATCCTCATCGCCAACTCCAAGATCTCCTCGGTCAAGGACCTGCTGCCGCTCCTCGAGAAGGTCATGCAGTCCGGCAAGCCGCTGCTGATCATCGCCGAGGACGTCGAGGGCGAGGCCCTGTCGACCCTGGTCGTCAACAAGATCCGCGGCACCTTCAAGTCCGTCGCCGTCAAGGCCCCGGGCTTCGGCGACCGCCGCAAGGCCATGCTCGGCGACATCGCCATCCTCACGGGCGGCGAGGTCATCTCCGAGGAGGTCGGCCTCAAGCTGGAGAACGCGACCCTGGACCTCCTGGGCCGCGCCCGCAAGGTCGTCATCACCAAGGACGAGACCACCATCGTCGACGGCGCCGGCTCCGCCGACCAGGTCCAGGGCCGGGTCAACCAGATCCGCGCCGAGATCGAGAACAGCGACTCGGACTACGACCGCGAGAAGCTGCAGGAGCGCCTGGCGAAGCTCGCCGGCGGTGTCGCGGTCATCAAGGCCGGCGCCGCCACCGAGGTGGAGCTCAAGGAGCGCAAGCACCGCATCGAGGACGCCGTCCGCAACGCGAAGGCGGCCGTCGAGGAGGGCATCGTCGCCGGTGGTGGCGTGGCCCTGCTCCAGGCCTCCCAGGTCTTCGAGAAGCTGGAGCTCGACGGTGACGAGGCGACCGGCGCCAACGCCGTGCGCATCGCGCTCGAGGCCCCGCTGAAGCAGATCGCCGTCAACGCCGGCCTCGAGGGCGGCGTCGTGGTGGAGAAGGTCCGCAACCTCACCCCGGGTCACGGCCTGAACGCCGCGACCGGCGAGTACGTCGACCTGATCGCCGAGGGCATCATCGACCCGGCGAAGGTGACCCGTTCCGCGCTGCAGAACGCCGCCTCCATCGCCGCGCTGTTCCTCACCACCGAGGCCGTCATCGCCGACAAGCCGGAGAAGGCCGCCGCGGCCGCTCCGGGCGGCATGCCGGGCGGTGACATGGACTTCTGAGCCTGACGGCTCGGAGGACCGAGGTCCGCGTCACGCGTGACACAGGAGGGCGGCACCCCTGCCGGGGTGCCGCCCTTCGGCGTTCCCCCGTCCTCGATCGTCACCGGGGACGGGGAATGCCCCGGCATACCGACTGGTTCGCACAGTTACGTGGACGTGCGCGCCGGCCGGTACGCACGCCCACGTCTGTTGACCGAGACTGTCCCTCCCCCCAAGGAGCCCCCCGTGACCGTCGCCACCGGTGCCGAGATCGCCGACCGCGCCTCCCGCGTCCTGTCCCGCCCGCTCACCATCAACGGCATGACGCTGCGCAACCGCCTGGTGATGCCGCCCATGACCCGGAAGTTCTCCCCGGAGGGCGTGCCCGGCGAGGACGTGGTCGCCTACTACCGCCGCCGCGCCGCGGCCCAGGTCGGGCTGATCGTGACCGAGGGCACCTACATCGACCGTGCGGCCGCGGGCGACAGCCGCCGGGTACCGCGCTTCCACGGCGAGGAGTCGCTGGCCGGCTGGCGCAAGGTCGTCGAGGCGGTGCACGCCGAGGGCGGGAAGATCGTCCCGCAGCTCTGGCACGTCGGCATGGTCCGCCCGGACAACCGCGGCCCGTTCCCGGACGCGCCGTCCGAGGGCCCCTCGGGGCTGCTGCTGACCGGTGAGGCGTCCCCGAACGGCCGGACGATGACCCAGGAGGACATCGACGCCACCGTCGCCGCCTTCGCCAAGGCGGCCGCCGACGCCGAGCGCGCCGGTTTCGACGGCATCGAGCTGCACGGCGCCCACGGCTACCTGATCGACCAGTTCCTCTGGGAGCGCACCAACCGCCGCACCGACAGGTACGGCGGCGACGCCGCCGCCCGCACCCGGTTCGCCGTGGAGGTCGTGGAGGCGGTCCGCGCCGCGGTCTCGCCCGAGTTCCCGGTGATCTTCCGCTTCTCGCAGTGGAAGTCCGGCGCCTACGACGCCAAGCTGGGAGCCACCCCGGAGGAGCTGGAGGCGGTCCTGCGGCCCATCTCCGAGGCCGGTGTGGACGCCTTCCACGCCTCCACCCGCCGCTACTGGGTGCCCGAGTTCGAGGGCTCCGACCTCAACCTGGCCGCCTGGACGAAGAAGCTGCTCGGCAAGCCCGTGATCACCGTCGGCTCGGTGGGCCTGGACGGGAACTTCGAGGAGGCCTTCGTCGGCAAGGGCGCCCCGATGCGGGCCGTCGACGACCTGCTGGACAGCGTCGAGCGCGAGGACGTCGACCTGGTGGCCGTCGGCCGCGCGCTGCTCCAGGACCCGGAGTGGGGGGCCAAGCTGCTCGCCGGGCGCACGGACGAGATGACGCCGTACGACGCGGCCTCGCTGCTCCAGCTGCACTGAGCCCGCACGCCCGGCCCAGGA
>NZ_JACADT010000641.1:0-3338 GCF_013421635.1 Streptomyces sp. UH6
GTCGGGTGCATGGCGCCCCGGGCCGGGGCGCCGGCTTCCGCTTCGAGGCGTCGGACGGGTTCCTCAACGGCGTGCGGGCCGGATCCCGCCGCCCGGCACGGGCCCGGTACGCGCGGTCCGGATCCGGCGGATCCCTACCGGCGGTCAGCGGGTACTCTCCCGACATGCCGCACACCCCCTCCGGCCCCGTCGTCATCGCCCCCCTCGACCTCTCCGCACAGGTCGACGAGGCGCTCGCCGTGCAGGCCGAGGCGTTCGGACTCGGCGAGGACGAGATCGCGGTACGCAGGCAGATCGTCCAGCGCCACATGACCCTCCCCGGCGCCCGCGCCCTCGGCGCGACCACCCCCGACGGACGGCTCGCCGGATTCGTCTACGCGATGCCCAACCACCGCTCCCACTGGTGGTCCACCGTGGTCGAGCCCTACCTCCGGGCACTGGGCAACGACGCCTGGCTGGACGATTCCTTCGTCATCACCGAGCTGCACGTCCACCCCCTCCACCAGAAGCAGGGCATCGGACGCGCGCTGATCACCGCCATCACCGACGGCGCGGACCAGCCCCGGTCGATCCTCTCCGCCATCGACCAGGAGAGCCCCGCGCGCCGCCTCTACCGCACCCTGGGCTACACCGACCTGGCCCGCCGCGTGCACTTCCCCAGCGCCACCGTCCCCTACGCCGTGATGGGCGCGCCGCTGCCCCTGCGCCGCGGATAGCCGGCCCGAACACCCGTCGGGGGGCAAACCGATTTCCGCCGCCGCGCGCCGCCCGGCTAACCTCGGGGCCATCACCCTTACGCAGCAGGAGTAATAAACATGGCCCAGGTCCAGCGCATGTCCCGGTTGATGGCGAAGACCCTGCGCGACGACCCGGCCGACGCCGAGGTCCTCAGCCACAAGCTGCTCGTCCGCGCCGGTTACGTCCGCCGCACCGCCGCCGGTGTCTGGTCCTGGCTGCCGCTCGGCAAGAAGGTCCTCTCCAACGTCGAGCGGATCGTCCGCGAGGAGATGGACGCCATCGGCGCCCAGGAGGTGCTGCTGCCCGCCCTCCTGCCGCGTGAGCCCTACGACGCCACCGGCCGCTGGGACGAGTACGGCCAGGAGCTGTTCCGTCTCCAGGACCGCAAGGGCGGCGACTACCTCCTCGGCCCCACCCACGAGGAGATCTTCACGCTGCTGGTGAAGGACCAGGCGTCCTCCTACAAGGACCTGCCGGTCATCCTCTACCAGATCCAGAACAAGTTCCGCGACGAGGCCCGCCCGCGGGCCGGCGTGCTGCGCGGCCGCGAGTTCATGATGAAGGACTCGTACTCCTTCGACACCGAGGACGAGGGCCTGGCCCAGTCGTACGCCCTGCACCGCGAGGCCTACCAGCGCATCTTCGCCCGTCTCGGCCTCGACTACCGCATCTGCGCCGCCACGGCCGGCGCCATGGGCGGCTCCAAGTCGGAGGAGTTCCTGGCCCCCGCCGAGGCCGGCGAGGACACCTTCGCCGACTGCCCGAACTGCGACTTCGCCGCCAACACCGAGGCGGTCTCCTACGCGCTGCAGCCGGTCGACGGCTCCGCCGTGCCCGCCCTGGAGGAGATCCCCACCCCGGACACCCCCACCATCGAGACGCTGGCCGCCTCGCTGGGCGTGCCGGCCTCCGCCACCCTGAAGAACCTGCTGGTCAAGGTCGACGGGGAGATCGTCGCGGTGGGCGTGCCGGGCGACCGCGAGGTCGACCTCGGCAAGGTCGAGGCGCACTTCGCCCCGGCCGCGGTCGAGCTGGTCACCGCCGAGGACTTCACCGGCCGCGAGGACCTGGTCCGCGGCTACGTCGGCCCCCAGGGCCTGGAGAAGGTCACGTACATCGCCGACCCGCGGGTCGCCCCCGGCACCGCGTGGATCACCGGCGCCAACAAGGCGCACACCCACGCGAAGAACGTCGTCGCCGGCCGTGACTTCGAGGTCGACGCGTACGTGGACGTCGTGGTGGTCCAGGAGGGCGACCCCTGCCCCAACTGCGGCGCCGGCCTCAAGCTGGACCGCGCCATCGAGATCGGCCACATCTTCCAGCTGGGCCGCAAGTACACCGACGCGATGAAGCTGGACGTGCTGGGTCAGAACGGCAAGCCGGTCCGGGTCACCATGGGGTCCTACGGCGTCGGCGTCACCCGCGCGGTGGCGGCGCTGGCCGAGCAGACCGCCGACGACAAGGGCCTGTGCTGGCCGGCCGAGGTCGCCCCCGCGGACGTCCACGTGGTCGCCGCGGGCAAGGCCGCGCAGACGGAGCTGGCGCTGGAGGTGTCCGAGCAGCTCGCCGCCAAGGGAGTGCGTGTGCTGGTGGACGACCGCGCCGGTGTCTCCCCGGGCGTGAAGTTCACCGACGCCGAGCTGATCGGCGTCCCGAAGATCCTGGTCGCGGGGCGCCGCACCGCGGAGGGCGTCGTCGAGCTGAAGGACCGCCGCACGGGCGAGCGCGAGGAGCTCCCCGTCGCCGAGGCGATCGCCCGCCTCACGGCGTGACCGACGGCGTAGGCCGCACTTCCAGGGCACGGCACGGGGCCACCAGCATCCCGTGCCGTGCCCTTCGCCGTTGCCGCGGGCCCGCCCCCGACGGCCAGCGCCGCTGGGGGCGGGCCCGCGGCTGTCACAGCCAGGTGGCGAACTCCAGCAGCCAGTCCGCGTCGCGGTCCCGTCCGACCCGCCGGGCCCGCAGCCCCGACTCGACCGCGCGGAACACCGTCCACCCCCGCAACCGCTCGCGGTCCACCTCCAGCGACTCCGCGAGCCGCTTCACGCGCCGTCGCGTCGTCGCCGCGCCCGAGGGCATCGCGATCAGGTCCTCGACCCGGTCCCGCACCAGCCGCGCCAGGTCGAACGCGCACTCGCCGACCACCGGGTCCGGACCGACCGCCAGCCACGGCATCCGCTCGCCGCCCAGAACCTTGCTCTGGCGGAACGTCCCGTGCAGCAGCAGCCGCTCCGGCGGGTCCGCCAGGAGGTCCGCCCGCAGCCCCAGCGCGGTGTCCACCAGGCCCGCCGCCTCGTCGTCAGGACCCGCGACGCTCGCCCGCATCGCCTCGGCCTGCCGCCCCGTGCGCTCCTCGACCGTCTCGAAGACGTGACCGGCAGGCGGCTCGACCCACAGCCGCCGCAGCGTCGCCGCGCCCTCCAGCAACGCCTTCGCCTCCGGCAGGGTCCGCACCGAGACGTCCGGGTTCAGCCGCTCCAGGAGCAGCACGCCCTCGCCCGCCGACGGCTCGGTCTCCAGCAACTGCGCCGCGCCCAGCCCGTGCCAGTGCGCCAGCGCCACGCGCTCGCTCGCCGGACGCGACCGCGGCGGAATCAGCT
>NZ_JACADT010000642.1:0-3336 GCF_013421635.1 Streptomyces sp. UH6
AGAGTCTCCTGGGGAGTTGACGGCACCGACCGGCCGCGAAGGGGACGAACCAGGCGAACCCGGCGACCCGGCCGGGGACCGAGGCCCGACACGGCCCCGCCCCGGCCCCGTCACAGCCCCACGGCGGGGCCGGCGGGAGGGCGGACGGTGGGGCCGACCTGCCCCGCCGCCGCTGCACGGCTGAGGCGTGGGCCGGATTTCCGGGGCCGCCCGCGCGGCATGAACGCGGTCGTCCCCACGTTGTGAAAAGTGGAGGGAGGTACCCGAGCCGAGCCGCCCAGGAGTCCTCGTGACCGTTCGTCCCACACCCCCGCACACCCCACCCGCCGATCCCGCGGCCCCCGGGCCCGCGACCGTCGGCAGCACCGACGCGCCGGCCCCGCCGGCGACCGCGGTCACCCCCGACCTGTCGTCCCGGGACCCCAACTGGTGGCGCCAGGCCGTGATCTACCAGGTCTACCCGCGCAGCTTCGCCGACGCGGACGGCGACGGCCTGGGAGACCTCCGGGGCCTCACCCGCCGGCTGGCCCACCTGGCCACGCTCGGCGTGGACGCGGTGTGGCTGAGCCCCTTCTACCCGTCCGAACTGGCCGACGGCGGCTACGACGTGGCCGATTACCGTGACGTCGACCCGCGCCTCGGCACGCTCGACGACTTCGACGTGATGGTGGCCGAGGCCCACCGGCTGGGCCTCAAGGTGCTCGTCGACCTCGTGCCGAACCACAGCTCGCACCGGCACGCCTGGTTCCAGGAGGCGCTGCGGGCCGGTCCGGGCTCACCGGCCCGGGACCGGTACGTCTTCCGCGACGGCCGCGGCCGCAAGGGCGAACTCCCGCCGTCCGACTGGCACTCGGTGTTCGGCGGCAGTGCCTGGCAACGGGTGCCGGACGGCCAGTGGTACCTGCACCTGTTCGCCCCCGAGCAGCCCGACCTGAACTGGGACAACGAGGAGGTGCGCGCCGACTTCCGCACCACCCTGCGCTTCTGGGCGGACCGCGGCGTCGACGGCTTCCGGGTCGACGTGGCGCACGCCCTCACCAAGGACCTCACCGAGCCGTTGCGCGACCTCGGCGACCTGGCGGCCGGCGGCGACGAGGCGTTGGAGGGCATGGCGCCGGGCGAGCACCCGCTCTACGACCGGGACGAGGTGCACGAGATCTACCGGGACTGGCGCAAGATCCTCGACTCCTACTCCCCGCCGCGGATGGCGGTCGCCGAGGCGTGGGTGCCGGGGGAACGGCGGGTGCTGTACGCGCGGCCGGACGAACTGGGGCAGGCGTTCAACTTCGAGTACCTGCGCACGCCCTGGGACGCCGAGGCGCTGCGTGAGGTGATCACGTCCGCGCTCGACCAGGCCCGCGCGGCGGGGGCCTCGGCGACGTGGGTCCTCTCCAACCACGACGTGATCCGCCACGCCACCCGTCTCGCCCTGCCGCCCGGCACCGACCCGGACGCCTGGCTGCTCTCCGGCGGGCGCGAGCCGGCGGTCGACACGGCGCTCGGGCTGCGGCGGGCACGGGCGTCCACGCTGCTGATGCTGGCGCTGCCGGGCTGCGCCTACCTGTACCAGGGCGAGGAGCTGGGCCTGCCGGAGGTCGCCGACCTCCCGGCCGACGCGCTGCGGGACCCGATCTGGGAGCAGACCGGGCACGCCCGCAAGGGCCGGGACGGCTGCCGGGTACCGCTGCCGTGGACGCGCGGCGGGACGGACTTCGGCTTCGGCTTCGACGCCGACGGCGGCACGCCGTGGCTGCCGCAGCCGGAGTGGTTCTCCGAGCTGTCGGTGGAGGCGCAGGACGGGGTGGACGGCTCCGCCCGGGAGCTCTACCGGGCCGCGCTCCGCGTCCGCCGCGGGCTGCTGAGCGCGGACGAGTCCCTGACCTGGCTCGACGGCGCCGCGCCCGGCGTCCTCCACTTCTCCCGGCCGGGCGGCTGGCAGGTCGTCGCCAACACCGGTTCCGCGCCGGTCCCCCTCCCGACGGGGCGCACCCTGCTGGCCAGTGGGCCGCTGGACGGCGGCGGCACCGTGCTGCCGCCGGACACGACGGTGTGGCTCAAGGCGTGACGGAAGCGGTCCGGGGCGGTCGGGGACGGCCTCCCGCGTGACGCGCCGCGTGCCCGTGTGACGCACTGCATGGCGGACCGGGGCCTGACGGGGCCGCTCCCCACCTACCGTGGAGGGCATGTCCCCGCTGGCCCGGATCGTCCACGCCTACACGCCGCGCTTCGCCGAGTTCGCGTTCGAGCCGGGCTTCACGGCGGCCGTGGACCAGCATGTGGCGGAACTGCGCGACCGGCTCTCCCCGGCCGGGCCGGGCGGCACCCTGACCCCCGCCGCCCCGGACCGCGACGACCTCACGGATTACGCCCTGGGCTTCCTCGACGGCCTGGCGGAACTCGACTGGCGTGAGCCGGCGGGCCACGACTTCGCCGTCTGCCGCCTCACCGCCATCACCTGGCTCGTGCACCGTCACGACCTCCTCGAACCGGCGGCCGACCACCCGCGCGAGCGCTGAACGCGGGGCGGGGTCACCGGTCACCGGTCACCGGTCACCGGGGGCGTCGTCGTGCGGCCGCGGTCGCGGCCGTCGGCCGGTGAACGCGTCCTCCCGGCCGGCCCTGTACGCGGCGACCCCGCCCCGCGCCGAGGCGGCCTCCTGTTCCGCACGCGTCAGCCACCGCTCCCACCGTGACCGCATCGGCCCGATCAGCCCGCCGCCGACGCCCACCACGGCGATGCCGGCCACCGTGGCCAGCACCGCGTACAGCAGCGGATGGACGACGCCCGTGGCGATCCCGGCCTGTCCGAGCGCCGCGATCACTCCGAGCACCACGACGACCGCCCACAGCCCGGTCGCCACCGCCTTGCCGTAGGGGGCCCGGCCGAGCGCCGAACCGGTCACGCTCCGCACCCCGTTGGCGACGGCCAGGGCCACCACGACCAGCAGCACCGCGACGATGCCCCGGGGCAGCCAGGCCACCAGGCCGTTGATCATCGTGCTCACCTGGTTCGCCCCGAACACGCCGAGCGCGAGCTGGAGCGCGACCAGCATCAGCGCGTAGAAGACGATCCTGCTGACGATCCCCGTCGTGTCGTGCGACGAGTCCCCCAGCATCCGGTCCGTCCCCGCGCGTTCGGCGAGCCGCTCGGAACCCATCCTCCGCATCACCCGGTCCGCGATCCTGGCGACCGTCCGGGCCACCAGCCAGCCGAGGACCAGCACCACCAGGAAGGCGGCGAGACGGGGCACGAACGTGGCGATCCTCGACCAGGCGTCCTCGAGGCCCGCGGTGAGGTCGACGGCGAGCTGTCGAGCGGCCATGAGCGGATTCCCT
>NZ_JACADT010000643.1:0-3329 GCF_013421635.1 Streptomyces sp. UH6
ACGACTTCCCCCAGCAGCTCGCCGAGCTGCTCCGCTTCCTCGACGACGACTTCCCCGACGGCCACCCCTACGCCCGCATCCACGCGGTGCCGGGCCCGGTGCAGGCGACCTCGCCGGGCGGGGTGCAGTCGTCGCACCGCCCGCCGGTGTGGCTGCTGGGATCCTCCGGGTTCTCCGCGCGGCTGGCCGGCGCGCTCGGGCTGCCGTTCGCCTTCGCCCACCACTTCTCGGCGCAGAACACCGTCCCGGCGCTGGACCTGTACCGGGAGTCGTTCCGGCCGTCGGCGGTGCTGGACGAGCCGTACGCGCTGATCGGGGTCGCGGCGCTGGCCGCGGACGAGGAGGCCGAGGCCCGGCGCCAGGTCCGCGCGGCGGCGCTGAACATGCTCCGCCTCCGCTCCGGGCGCCCCGGGCTCGTCCCCACGCCGGAGGAGGCGGAGGCGTACCCCTGGACCGAGGCGGAGTCGCTCTTCGTGGAATCCTGGAACGAGAACGTCGTGCACGGCACGGGGCAGCAGGTCCGGGAGGGGCTGGACGCGCTCCAGAAGCGCACCGGGGCCGACGAGCTGATGCTCACGGCCAACGCCCACGGCCCCGAGGTCCGCGTCCGCTCCTACGAACTCATCGCCGACGCGTACGGCCTCCCCGGCGCCTCCTCCTGACCCGCCCGGCGTACCTGACCCGCCCGGCGTACCCGACCGGCCTGCCGTACCCGGCCCGTGCCGTCCGTGCGGTCCAGGTTCTCCCGCCGGCCGAGGGGCGCACGCCCGCGCGCCGGGGCGGGGAAGCCGGGGCCAAAGGCGGGGGTTGCGGGGGGCGGGACAATGGATGGCGGTGGACGAGAACGCACGCGAGGAAACGGAGAACCGCATGGCGGAGCACACGCCGCGACAGCACACCCCGCGGCTACGCCCCGCGCCCCTGCTCTTCGAGCCGGCGGCCGCGGCCGCCGACCCGGAGCACTTCTTCGATCTCGAGTCGATCGAGGACCCCCGGGCGCTGCTCTCCCGGGCGACGGAACTCACCCTCGCCTTCCGCGCGGCCGCCGACCGCGCGGTCGAGTACCAGGCGATGGCCGCCGCCCAGCTCGCCGACCCCCGCCGCTTCGACCGGCTCTCCACCGCCGACATCGCGGCCCGCGCGGACTGGACCGAGGACTACGCGCTGAAGATGGTCGAATTCGGCCGTGACCTGCTCCGCGGCGTCGAGGACGCCCCCGGCCCGGCCGGTCACCGCGGCTCCGCCGGGCCCTCCTGAATATCGATTTCTCGTCACGCGGATCGGGTGCTAATGTCTACGACGTCAGCAGGCGCCGCTAGCTCAGTTGGTTAGAGCAGCTGACTCTTAATCAGCGGGTCCGGGGTTCGAGTCCCTGGCGGCGCACCGACACCGGAGGCCCGGTTCACGGAAACGTGGACCGGGCCTCCGGCGTTTCCGGTGTTCCCCGGCGCTCCGGCTCCGGGGAAGCCTCCCCGGCCGGCGTCGGCGTGATCTGCACCGTCCACGCCCCCGACGCCGTCCGCCCCTCCACCCGTACCCGCACGCCCTCCTCCGTCACGGTGAAGGTCTCCCCGGCGGCCACCGGCGCGTCGGCGAGCGGCGGGTACACCGACCTGTCGTGGCAGGCCGAGGTCCCGGGATGGGAGTCCACCACCTCCACCGGGCCCTTCCCGGAGTCGGTGCCGCCGTTCACCCGGTACACCAGCACGCCTTCCGCGCACGTCGTGGCGTCGTTGCCGACGGGGCCGCGCGCCTCGAAGGCCAGCACGCTGTCCGGCCCGGTCCGCACCACCGCCAGCTTGGTGCCGCCGCCCAGGCCGAAGTACGGAACGGCGGCGCCGGTCCCGGACGTCGCGAAGGCGTCCGCGCCGAACGCGCCCGCCTCGTGCGGGCGCCGTCCCGGCAGCCGGTTCTCCGGCCCGGGGGCGGCCTCCGCCGGGTCCGGCGCGCCGGGGCCCGTGCCGCCCACCCCCAGCGGCTCCAGGGTGAGCCGGGTGGAGCCCTGGACACAGCTGATCTGGTCCGGTTCGAGCCAGCCCAGCTTCCACTTGTGCCAGCCGAGCAGGTCCGGCGCGAGACCGAACTGGCTGCCCATGAGGTCCCAGTCGCCCACATGGGTGTCCCAGTCGCCCTTGCCGTCCACCGGCCGGTGGTACAGGTCGGGCAGGTCCAGCACGTGACCGGTCTCGTGGGCCAGCACCAGCCGGTCCGGGGGGTGCTTCTCGAAGACGGTGACGACCCGTCGCAGGTCCGTGCCGTCGGCCCGCAGCGGGGTGGAGAGGTTGACGACCTTCGTGGCGTCCGCGTTCACGCCCGGCGCGTCCGGGTCGGCGACCAGGTACACGATGTCGAACCGCGAGAAGTCCACCACCGGGTCGGCGACGGAGAGCGCGTCACGCAGGTAGGCGGCGCGCCGGGAGGCGCTCCAGTCGCGCTCCATGGCGTACTCCGTGGAGGCCTGCGGCATGCGCAGCCAGGTGCGCTCCGGGTGCGGGCGGACCGTGAAGCGGCCGTAGGAGGCCCGCTCGAAGTACCGGCTGGTGAGCGGAAAATGGTCGGCCACCAACTCCCCGGGAGTGGTGAGCGGGTCCGAGTCTGGGAAGGAAAGAAACACCATCACCGCGTCGAGGGGCCGTGTGGGGCGGGGGTAATGGGCGTTCCAGGTGTCCAGCCCCTCGGAGTGGTGGGCCGAGGTGCGCTCCAGCGCACAGGGTTCCAGGCCGGTTCCTGCGGCGGAGGGGTGGGCGACGATGGATGTGGCGGCGAGGGCGGACAGGGTGGTGGTCACGGCCGCCGTGGTCCGCATGCCCGGACGACGGCGGGACCCCTTGAGGAAGGGGAGTGGACACGGCACGTCTACCTCCGGGCGCGATTTCCGGGACACCGCACCCAGACTGTGTGATGGTGTTCAGAGATGCCCTGTTCGTCTGACCCGGAAGGGTGAGCGGCGACCTGCGCACACCGGCGGCCCGGCCGGGACTCGAACGGAGCTTCGGTCACGGAACGTCACAACTGATCGGCCGATGAAGCGACGTGTCCATCTGTGGACACAAGCGATCTGTCGCTGGGGTGGTTTGCCCCGGTGCGGAAATGAACGGCTGGAAGGGCCTGAGGGCTGCCTCTATGATCGGCACACTTTCCAGACTCTTCCTGACCCGGACTACCCATACGAAGATCGAGTGCACTGCGGGAGCAAGCGGTGAGCGGAACGTCCGAAGGTCCGGCTCCGGCTCCGGATCGCCAGGGCCAGGACGTCACGGAGCGTGGCGCCGGGCCCTCGCCCGCGGCGGACGGGGAGGCGCTGCCGGCGCTCGCCCCCGCCTACCGGT
>NZ_JACADT010000644.1:0-3323 GCF_013421635.1 Streptomyces sp. UH6
CGCTGGCGGCGGTCGGTCCGCAGCCCGGCAGCTACCTGGGCAAGGGCTTCGACGCCTGCGCCGCCCCCTCGACGGCCGCGATGAACGCCTGGCAGGCGAGCTCCCCCTACAGCGCCGTCGGCGTCTACATCAGCGGCTCCTTCCGCGGCTGCTCGCAGCCCAACCTGACGGCGAGCTGGGTGACCACGCAGACCGCCAACGGCTGGCGCCTGTTCCCGATCGACGTCGGACGCCAGGCGCCGTGCACCAACTTCTCCCTGAAGATGTCCGCCGACCCGGCCACCGCCAAGTCGCAGGGCGTCACCGCCGCGGCCGCCGCGATCACCGCCGCGTCCAACCTGGGCATCCCCGCGGGCAGCGCCATCTACAGCGACATCGAGGCGTACACCTCCACGGCCTCCTGCAAGGCGGCCGTCCTGTCGTACCTCTCCGGCTGGACCGAGCGCCTGCACAGCGGCGGCTACCTGTCGGGCTTCTACTCCAGCGCCGCCTCCGGCATCAAGGACGCGGCCTCCGAGTACAACAGCCCCGCGTACACCCGCGTCGACCACCTCTTCTACGCCTGGTGGAACAGCGCGGCCGACACCAACACCGGTTCCTACGTCCCGTCGACCTACTGGGCGAACCACCAGCGGATCCACCAGTACGTCGGTGAGGTCACCGAGACCTACGGCGGCTACTCGATCAACATCGACCGCGACTACCTGGACGTGGGCACCGGAGGCACCACCCCGCCCCCGGCCACCTGCACCGGCGCCAACCTCAGCTTCACCGCGTACGCCACCGTGCAGAGCGGCTCGAGCGGTGAACTGGTCAAGGCCGCCCAGTGCCTGCTGACCGCGGCCGGCTACAACCCCGGCTCCCCGGACGGCGTCTTCGGCTCCGGCACGGCGACCGCGGCCCGCAACTTCCAGAGCGCGAAGGGCCTCACCGCCGACGGCGTGGTCGGGCCGAGGACCTGGACGGCGCTGCTCGCCCGCGGCGCCACCACCACCGTGCAGAGCGGTTCGACGGGTGAGGCGGTCACCCGGCTCCAGCGCGCGCTGACCGCGGCCCTCGGCCGGACGGTGGCCGTCGACGGCGTCTTCGGCTCCGGCACCGGCCAGGCGGTCCGCGACTACCAGTCCTCCCGCGGGCTGACCGTCGACGGCATCGTCGGCTCCGGCACCTGGGGCGCCCTCCAGGCGGGGCGGTGAGGTGACGCCATGAAACGACTCCGCCATCTTTTCGCCCTGTTCGCCGCGCTGACCGGGCTGCTCCTCGGCTCCGGCGCCCCCGCCCAGGCCTTCGCCCAGGCCGCGTTCCCGCTGGCCGCGAGCGGCAGCCGGGGCACCGACGTTGTCGCCCTTCAGCACCTGCTGACCGCGCACGGCCGTTCGGTCGCGGCCGACGGCGTCTTCGGCTCCGGCACCCGCGCCGCCGTGGTGGCGTTCCAGCAGGCCGAGGGCCTCACCGCGGACGGCGTCGTCGGTGCCGCCACCTGGGGCGCGCTGGTGCAGACCGTCCGCGAGGGAGACGACGGCCCCGCGGTCATGGCGCTCCAGGCCCAGCTCAACGCCAAGCGGGGCGCCGGTCTCACCGTGGACGGCGACTTCGGCCCGGCGACCGCCTCAGCGGTGCGGACCTTCCAGTCCCACGCGGGGATCGGCGCGGACGGGGTGGCCGGCCCTGCCACCTGGAAGAACCTGCTCTGGCACTACGAGAAGATCGACTTCGGGCCCGGCACGATGTGCGCCCAGAGCCCCGACGGCAACGCCAACGCCCACTGGGCCACCGCGGGCGCCGTCGCCCAGCTGGAGGCCGCCGCGTCCGCCTTCGCCACGTCCGGCAACGGAAGGCTCCCGGTCGGTGACGCCGGCTTCGAGCACGGCGGCGACATCCCCGGCCACGCCAGTCACGAGGTCGGCGTGGACATCGACGTGTGGCCCGTGCGCACCGACTCGGCCCAGTGCACCGCCGGCCGCATCACCTGGCAGTCCTCCGCCTACGACCGCGCGGCCACCCGCCGTCTGGTCCAGGAGATCCGCGCCAAGGCGCCCGGCCGCGTCGAGCTGATCTTCTTCAACGACCCCCAGCTGATCGCCGAGGGCCTGACGACCAGCTACGCCAACCACGACAACCACCTGCACATCCGCTACCGGTAGGCGGACGCCGCCGGGGGGGCGTGCGGGGCCACGGCATCCACCGGGCCCCGCACGCACCCGCCGCCGGGTCCACGGGTGCCGTGACCCCGATCCGCCGGCCTGCGCGTCAGCCCCGTGCGGGCACGGCGAACATGCTGGCCGCGTTGTAACCCGAATGAGGGTAGGCGGCGCCCCACCGCGCGGCTTCCGGCTGGGTGCGGGGGAAGTCCGCGGCCACCAGCGTCGCCAGGTCGAAGTAGGCCTGGCGGGTCCGGGGCTTCAGCTGGTCCAGATCGACCTCGGAGCCCGCGGCGAGGTGCTCGTCGAAGGGCACCGTCACGACGCCGCGGCAGCGGGCGCGGAAGTGGTGCACGACGTCGTCCACCCGCACGTTCCTGCTCTTCCTGCGGGCCTCGCAGATCACCGTGATGCTCCGCTGGACGAGGTCCTCGTAGTGGTGCGCGCCGAGCCAGTCCAGGGTCGTACTGGCGCTGGTGGCGCCGTCCACGCTGGGCGTGGCGACCACGATGAGCTGGTCCACGAGGTCCAGGATGCCCCGCATCGCGCTGTGCAGGAGGCCGGTCCCGGAGTCGGTCAGGATGATCGGGTAGTGCTGTCCCAGGCAGCCGATCACCTGCCGGTAGTCCTCGTCGTCGAACGCCGTGGAGAGCGCGGGGTCCGCCTCGTTGGCGAGGATCTCCAGTCCGCTCGGGGACTGGGAGGTGAAGCGCCGTACGGCCATGTAGTTGTCGATGTTCGGGATCTCCGCCACCAGGTCACGGATGGTGGCGCCGGTCTCGCAGCGCACGCGCCGGCTGAGCGTTCCCGCGTCCGGATTGGCGTCGATCGCCACGACCCGGTCCTGGCGTTCGGTGGCGAGGGTCGCGCCCAGGACGGTCGTGGTGGTCGTCTTGCCGACGCCGCCCTTGAGGCTGATCACGGCGATCTTCTGGCACTGCATCACGGGGGTGCGCAGGACGGCCAGCTTCTGCTCGCGTTCCCGTTCCGCCTGCCGGCCACCGATGCGCAGCCGGTTCAGTCCGCGACGCTCGCCCGGCTTGTTGCGCAGCAGGCGGTCGGACGACAGCTCGACCGCGGCGCTGCGGCCCAGCGTCCCGGTCCGGGCGCCCCGGTCCGCTCCCGGCCATTGCTCCGCTCCGTGGTGCGCCGGCGGGCCGTAGTACGGCGGCATCACGGGAG
>NZ_JACADT010000645.1:0-3322 GCF_013421635.1 Streptomyces sp. UH6
GGTCCTCGACGACCGGGGCCGCGCCGACTTCCAGCTGCTCCAGTCGCGGATGGGACTGGCCCACTCCCCCGCCCTGGCGGCCCGCCGCGCGGCGACCGCTCCCGCGCACCTGGTGCTGTTCGACGTGATGCACCTGGACGGCCGCTCCCTGCTGCGGCTCCCCTACGCGCACCGCCGCCGGGAGCTGGAGGCGCTGGCGCCGGCCGGCCCGTACTGGTCGACGCCCGCCGCGGTCGTCGGCCACGGGGAAGAGGCGCTGGCCCTCACCCGGGAGCACGGGCTGGAAGGCCTGGTCTGCAAGCGGCTGGACTCGCGGTACGAGCCGGGGGTGCGCTCCCGTGCGTGGATCAAGATCCGGCACATGACCGGGGTGGACGTGGTGGTGGGCGGCTGGCTGCCCGGCCGGGGACGGCTCACCGGGCTGCCGGGCGCGGTGCTGATGGGCCAGCGTGACGAGGAGGGCCTGCTGCGGTACGTGGGCAGTGTCGGTACCGGCTGGAGCGAGGGGGAACGCGCCGACCTGGCCCGCCTGCTGGCCGCCGCGGCGACCGGCGTCTGTCCGTTCACCCCGGCCCCCAAGGCGCCCGGGGCCCACTGGGTGGTCCCGAGGCTGGTCGGCGAGGTCCGCTTCAGCACCCGGACCCGCGCGGGCCTGCTGCGCCAGCCCTCCTGGTTGCGGCTCCGGCCGGACCTCGCCCCGGAGGACTCCTCGGCCGACCTCCCCGTCGGCACGGAGCCCCCTTCCGGCACGTGAGGCGCGGACGGCGCGGGACGCCCGGCGTCCCTGCTGCCCCCGGCGTCCCTGCTGCCCCTGGCGTCCCTGGTGTCCCTGGCGTCCCTGCTGCCCCTGACGTCCCGGGGCGCCCGGCCCCCGGTGTCTCCGGTGTCCCCGTGCGCCCGGGGGCGCGCAGCACCCTCCCGCGCCACGGGCGTCCGTGGGGTCCACGGGGCCCTTGTTGACGGCTATCGTGGCCCCATGTCGGCTCCTGAGATCGTCCGCATCGTCTCCCGCGACTCCCCCATGGCCCTCGCCCAGGTGGAACGGGTCCGCGCCGAACTGGCCCTGCACCATCCGTCGACGCGCACCGAGGTCGTCCCGGTGAAGACGACCGGCGACAAGTGGATGGGCGAGCTGTCCCAGGTGGAGGGCAAGGGGGCGTTCACCAAGGAGGTGGACGCCGCACTGCTGGCCGGCGAGGCGGACCTCGCGGTCCACTGCGTGAAGGACATCCCCGCCGACCGCCCGCTGCCCGCCGGCACCGTCTTCGCCGCCTTCCTGCGCCGGGACGACGTGCGCGACGCGCTGGTCCACCCCGGCGGCCTCACCCTCGACGAGCTGCCGCCCGGTACCCGGATCGGCACTTCTTCGGTGCGCCGGGTGGCCCAGCTGGCGGCCTCCCACCCGCACCTGACCTGTGTGCCGATGCGCGGCAACGCCAACCGGCGGCTGGAGAAGCTGGCGGCGGGCGAGGCGGACGCGCTGATCCTCGCCGTGTCGGGGCTGGAGCGGATCGGCCGGACCGACGTGGTCGGCGAGGTGCTCTCCACCGAGACGATGATGCCGCCGATCGGCGCGGGCATCCTGGCCCTCCAGTGCCGTGAGGAGGACACCCGGCTGATCGAGGCGGTCGCCCCGCTCGGCGACCCGGACACCCACCGGGAGGCCGCCGCCGAACGGATGTTCCTGCACGTCCTGCAGGGGCACTGCAACAGCCCGATCGCCGGTTTCGCCCGGGTCGACCGCACCGGCGAGCTCTCGCTGCGGGCGTGCGTCTTCACCCCGGACGGCAAGACCCGGCTCAACGCCCACGAGTGGGCCGGGCCGCTGGACCCCGCGACGCTGGGCACCTCGGTCGCCGTCACCCTGCTCCGCCAGGGCGCCCGGGAACTGATCGACTCGATCGACCACTGACGCCCGTCGTCGGCCGGCCTCCTCGCCGCCGGCCGGCCGACGGCGGCCTCCCGCGCTCCTCCCCTCACGAGTGAGGTGTCCGATTTGTTTGGGTTCCTCCGTTAGAGGGAATTCCTCCTCCAGTGCTTCGGACAGGAGGCACGGCCGCGGGAGACGGGGTCTGCACGGCCCTCCCGGCGTCCCGGACCTGTCCGTGAGCGCGCCTCTCCCGCGGTGACCGCCCTGCCGGCCCAGCCGAGGGAGGTGCCCGTATGACGGCCACCAGCACCACCAGCACCACTCGCACCACTCGCACCAGGACCACCCGGTCCCGCGGTCATCCGCACGACGACGCCCCGGACACCGCGGCGGCCTTCGCCCGCCTGGCGTCCCTCCCCGAGGGTCCCGAACACCGCGCCCTGCGCGACGACCTGGTCCGCGCCTGGCTCCCCATGGCCGAGCGGATCGCCGTCAACTTCCGGGGACGCGGTGAGGCCCTGGAGGACCTCTACCAGGTGGCGGCGCTCGGCCTCGTCAAGGCCGTCGACCACTACGACCCGGCCCGCGGCTGCGCCTTCGAGTCGTACGCGGTGCCCACCGTCACCGGCGAGATCAAACGCCACTTCCGTGACCACCTGTGGACGCTGCACGTGCCCCGGAGGGTCCAGGACCTGCGCAACCGGGTCCGGCGGGCCGCGAAGGAGCTGTCCCAGACCACCCAGGGCCGCTCGCCCACCGTCGCCGAGATCGCCGCGTACACCGGGCTGACCGAGGACGAGGTGCGCACCGGCATGGAGGCGCTGGAGTGCTTCCACGCCCTCTCGCTGGAGGCGGAGCTGCCCGGCACCGAGGGGTACGCGCTGGAGGACGCGCTGGGGACCGTCGAGACCGGTTACGACCTGGTGGTGGACCGGGTGGCGGTGCGGCCCTGCCTGGAGGCGCTGTCCGAGCGGGACCGGGTCATCCTCTACCTGAGGTTCTTCCGCGGAATGACGCAGAGCCGGATCGCCCAGCAGCTGGGCATCTCCCAGATGCACGTGTCGCGGCTGCTCAGCGGCTGCTTCGACCGGCTGCGCGAGGAGCTGGACGCGACCGGCGAGGAAGGGTGGTGAGCACCGTCCGGCGGACGCCTCCGGCCACCGGCCGGGCCGCGCCTCCGCGAACGGCAGCGCGAACGGCAGCCGCCCGGCCTGGCGGCCGGGCGGCTGGGACGGGCTCACTGCCGAACCGTCCCGGGAGCCGTTCGAAAGCGAGCTCAGTGACCGGAGTGACCGGGCCCGGCGGCGTTGAAACGCGGTCGGGTCACGGGGCGGCCGGGCGGGGCGTGGCGGCGCAGGGCCTCCTCGAGGGCGGCCCGCACCTCCGCCGGGAGGTCGCCGGTCCGGGCCCAGAGCAGGATCATCTCGGCGACCTGGCGCAGCTTGACGTTGG
>NZ_JACADT010000646.1:0-3320 GCF_013421635.1 Streptomyces sp. UH6
CGACCGGTTCCAGCAGCGCGACGCGGCAGGCCCGCAGCGCCGCCCGCAGTCCCGCCCGCCCGGCCGTGCGGAAGGCGGTCTCCGACGAGTCCTTCACGTGCGTGGCGCCGTCGGTGAGGACGACCCGCAGGCCGGTGACCGGGTGCCCGCCCAGCGGACCGTCCACCAGGGCGTCCCGGCATCCCGCCTCCACCGCGCGCACGTACTCCTGCGGCACGCGCCCTCCGGTCACGGTCGACCGGAACGCGAACCCGGGACCGTCCAGCGGCTCGACGTCGAGCACGACGTGCGCGAACTGCCCGGCCCCGCCGTCCTGTTTGACGTGCCGGTGGACGAACCCGGCGACGCCGCCGGTCACCGTCTCCCGGAAGGCCACCCTCGGCCGGCCGACCGTGAGGCCCGGGCCGCCGGACCGGCGGATCTTCTCCACGGCCACCTCCAGGTGCAGTTCGCCCATGCCGGACAGCAGGGTCTGCCCGGTCTCCGGGTCGGCGCGGACCGTCAGCGACGGGTCCTCCTCGGCGAGGCGGGCGAGCGCCTCGGCGAGGCGTCCGGTGTCGGTGGAGCGGACGGCCTCGACGGCCACCGAGACCACCGGATCGGCCGGCGCGGGCGGTTCCAGCACCAGCGGGTGCTCCCGGTCGCACAGCGTCGCGCCGGCCCGCACGCCCTTGGGCCCCGCCACGGCGACGATGTCGCCGGCCACCGCGGCGTCGACCTCGCGGTACCGGTCGGCGCGCAGCCGCAGCACCCGCGCGACGCGCTCCGTCCGGCCCGTGGCCGTGTCCCGCACGACGTCCCCCTTCCGCAGGGTGCCCGAGTAGATCCGCAGGCTCGTCAGCCTGCCGGTCGCGGTCGCGTTCACCTTGAACGCCAGCGCGGCCAGCGGTCCTTCGGGGTCGGCCTGCCGCCGTACCTCGGCGCCCTCCCAGCTGCCCGCCACCGGCGGCAGGTCGAGCGGGGACGGCAGGTAGTCGGCGACCGCGTCCAGCAGCGGTTCGACCCCCTTGTCGCGGTAGGCGGAGCCGCAGAGCACCACGACGGCGTCGCCGGTACGGGTGAGGTCGCGCAGTGCCGCGCGCAGGACGGTCCCGGTCAGCGTTCCGCGGGCGCAGAACTCCTCGAGCGCCCCGGCGTGCAGTTCGGCCACGGCCTCCTCCAGCACGCGCCGCCGCCGCGCGGCCTCGGCGAGCAGCCGCGGGGGAACCGGCTCCTCCACGGGCTCCTCGGCGCCCTCGGGCCACACCAGCGCCCTCATGCCGAGCAGGTCGACGACGCCCCGGAAGCCGTCCTCCGCGCCCACGGGCAGCTGGACCGCCAGCGGCGCGGGGTGCAGCCGCTCGCGGATCGAGGCCACGGCGGCGTCGAGGTCGGCGCCGGCCCGGTCCATCTTGTTGACGAGGACGATCCTGGGCACGCCGTGCCGGTCGGCCTGCCGCCACACCGCCTCGCTCTGCGGCTCGACCCCGGCCACCGCGTCGAGGACCACGACCGCGCCGTCCAGCACGCGCAGCGAGCGCTCCACCTCGTCGGCGAAGTCGACGTGGCCCGGCGTGTCGATCAGGTTGATCCGGCAGCCCTTCCACGCGCAGCTGACGGCGGCGGCGAAGATGGTGATGCCCCGCTCGCGCTCCTGGGCGTCGAAGTCGGTGACGGTGGTGCCCTCGTGCACCTCGCCGCGCCGGTGGACGGCGCCGGTGGCGTAGAGGATCCGCTCGGTCACGGTGGTCTTGCCCGCGTCCACGTGGGCCAGCACGCCGAGGTTGCGGACGGTGGCGAGGGGGAGGGCGGTCGGGCGGGTGAGGTCGTTGCGCACGGCCTGCGGCCTTTCTGGAGGATGATCCGGTCCTTCGGACGCGCGATCACCGCCACGAGCGCGCCACGCCGCGTGGGCGGACGTGGTTCAGCGGGGCGTGGCGGACTTCCGGCACCGGCCGCGCAGCGGGCGCCGGAGCACCGGGGACACCAGGATCACCTCGTACCGCGAACGGGGAACGACGGCAACGGAGCGCTGACGCACGGCCTGTCCCCCTTCACTCGTCACGGTCGTCCTCCAGGGCGCGCCGGACGACGCGAACCGGCCGTCAACAGGCCTTGCGCCCCTGGTGGTTGATGCGAGTGTAGGGTCCGGGGAGGAGCAGGGCAGCACATTTTCCGGTGCGGGCGACCGGCCCCGGAGGACTTCCGCCTCACGGTAGGTTCGCCCCACGGTCGTCTCTCGAGGAGCTTGTGAAACGCATGTCCGTCAAGGTCAGTGTGGTCGTCCCGGTGTACAACCCCGGTCCGTACATCGAGGACTGCGTCGACTCGCTCCTGCGGCAGTCCCTGCCACCCGGCGAGTTCGAGGCCGTCTTCGTCGACGACGGATCGACGGACGGGACGCCCGCCCTGCTGGACGCGCTGGCCGCCGAGCACCCCCACATCCAAGTGATCCACCAGGAGCCCTCGGGCTGGTCGGGCAAGCCGCGCAACGTCGGGATCGAGGCGTCGCGGGGCGAGTACGTGATGTTCGTCGACAACGACGACTACCTCGGCGACGAAGCCCTCGAGCGGATGTACGAGTACGCCGTGAAGAACGGCTCGGACGTCGTCGTCGGCAAGATGGCCGGAAAGGGCCGGCCGGTACCGGTGGAGCTGTTCCGGCGGAACCATCCGCGGGCGACCGTCGAGAACGCGCCGCTGATGGACAGTCTGACGCCGCACAAGATGTTCCGGCGCGCCTTCCTGGACCGGATCGGGCTGCGCTTCCCGGAGGGCCGCCGCCGGCTCGAGGACCACGTGTTCATCGCCGAGGCGTACCTGCGGGCCGAGACCGTGTCGGTGCTGAGCGACTACGTCTGCTACTACCACGTCAAGCGCGAGGACGCCTCGAACGCCGGGTTCCAGCGGTTCGACCCGGTGGGCTACTTCACGAACCTGCGGGAGGCGCTCGACGTGGTCGAGCGGTACACCGAACCGGGTGAGCTGCGCGACCGGATGTACCGCCGCTGGCTGCGCAACGAGATGGTCGAACGGATGCGGGGCAAGCGGCTGCTGGTCCTCCCGGACGACTACCGCCGCGAGATGTTCGGCGAGATCCGCGATGTGATCAACGAGCGGTTCGGCCCGTCGGTGGCCGCTCCCCTGGCGCCCACCCATCGGGTGGTGGCGGCGCTGGTCGCCGCCGGGCGGTACGAGGACACCCTGGCCTTCGCCGCGTGGGAGGCCTCACTCGCCCCGCAGGCCGCGGCCGGCGCGGTCCGGTGGGACAAGGGCGTGCTGCGGTTCGAGCTGACGGCGGGTTACACGGCGGACGGCGCGCCCATGGTCTTCCCGGCCGA
>NZ_JACADT010000647.1:0-3314 GCF_013421635.1 Streptomyces sp. UH6
CGTCCTCTCCGGCCTGCGCCGCCACGACCCCCGCCTGCTCCTGTCGGCCACCGATGCCGAACACCTCGCGCCGGGCGTCGTCGCCTGGCTGGAACGCGACGTCTCCCCCACCGCCGTACGCCACGCCCTGACCGAGAACCTGCCGCACGAGCCCCTGATCAGACCGGCCGCCCTCCTCGCCCACCGCCTGACGGCGCAGCTCCCGCCCGTACCGCCCATCCGGCCCCCGGCCGCACCCGCGCCCGAGCCCCGGCATCCCCTCCAGTCCTGCGACCACTGCGACCGCGCCTTCCGGGCCCCGTCCCCCGGCCCCTGCCGCGACTGCCGGGTCGAGCACGGCGAGGCCGCCGCCTAGCATGAGAGCGACGATCCTTGCCCGTGGGCACAGACGAGGAGCGAGCGCCATGACCATCGCCCCGGACGACGCACAGCAGGGCACCTCTCACCCGTACCGGGCCATGCGGGATTTCGTCCAATCCATGGACGACGCCCTGCCCGGGAAGTTCGAGGTCACCAAGGAAGGGATCGTGCACGACATGATGTCGCCGGGAGGACCTCACGAGGTCACGGCCGCACACATCAGCCGTCGTCTGGAGCGGATGATGCCGGACGAGTTGCTGGCCCACACCGGCACGCCTGATGTGGAGGACGAGCCCGAGGGCATCATGCGCCATCCCGACGTGATGGTGATCGCGTGGGCGGACCTGAACGTCCAGGGCTCGATCGACCCTCGCGCGCTGATCGCCGCCATCGAAGTGGTCTCCAAGTCCAACCCGGACAACGACTGGGTCACCAAGACGCGTGACTACCCCCTCATGGGCGTCCCCATCTACGGGATCTTCGACCCGCGCACCGGCACCGGTGCCGTCCTCACGGACATCCACCCCACCCCTGACGGACCCCGCTACGCCACCCGCAAAGACTTCGTCTACGGCGAGGACGTCACCATCGGTGACTGGACCATCTCCACCGACAACCTGCCGCGCTACGAGAACGGGACCGGCGGACACCGCTGAGCACAAAGGCCCGGCGCCGGAGGTCAGCTCCGGTGCCGGGCCCCTGTGGCCGTCGTGGACTACTTCGGCTGCGGCTTGCGCACCGAGATGTGCAGCTCGCGCAGGCGGGCCTCGTCCAGCTCCGTCGGCGCGCCCATCATCAGGTCCTGGGCGTTGCCGTTGAGCGGGAAGGCGATGGTCTCGCGGATGTTCGGCTCGTCGGCCAGCAGCATCACGATGCGGTCCACGCCCGGGGCGATGCCACCGTGCGGCGGGGCACCGAAGCGCAGCGCGCGCAGCATGCCGGCGAACTCGCGCTCGACCGTCTCGGCGTCGTAGCCGGCGATCTCGAACGCCTTCAGCATGATCTCCGGCTCGTGGTTCCGGATCGCGCCGGAGGACAGCTCCACGCCGTTGCAGACGATGTCGTACTGCCAGGCCAGGATGTCCAGCGGGTCCTGCTTCTCCAGCGCGTCCATGCCGCCCTGCGGCATCGAGAACGGGTTGTGGGAGAAGTCGATCCGGCCGGTCTCCTCGTCCTTCTCGTACATCGGGAAGTCGACGATCCAGCAGAACCGGAAGACGCCCTCCTCGAAGTGGCCCGCCCGCTTGGCGGCCTCGACGCGGACCGCGCCCATGATCTTGGAGACCTCGTCGAAGTCGCCCGCGCCGAAGAAGACCGCGTGGCCGGCGGCCAGGCCGAGGCGCTTGGTCAGCTCGGCGACGTTCTCCTCGGTGAGGAACTTGGCGATCGGGCCGGTCAGCGAACCGTCCTCGGCGACGCGGACCCAGGCCAGACCCTGCGCGCCCAGGTCGACGGCGAACTGGCCGAGCTGGTCGAAGAACTTGCGCGGCTGGGCGGCGACGTCCGGCACCGGCAGGGCGCGGACGTGCTTGCCGGCGAACGCCTTGAACTCCGAGCCCTCGAAGACGTCGGTGATGTCGACGAGCTCCAGCTGGGCGCGCAGGTCCGGCTTGTCGGAGCCGTACTTCAGCATCGACTCGCGGAACGGGATCCGCGGGAACGGCGAGGTGACCTCGCGGCCGTTGCCGAACTCGGTGAAGAGCTCGGTCATCAGCTTCTCGATCGGCTGGAAGACGTCCTCCTGCTCGACGAAGCTCATCTCGACGTCGAGCTGGTAGAACTCGCCCGGCGAACGGTCGGCGCGGGCGTCCTCGTCGCGGAAGCAGGGCGCGATCTGGAAGTAGCGGTCGAAGCCGGAGATCATCAGCAGCTGCTTGAACTGCTGCGGCGCCTGCGGCAGCGCGTAGAACCGGCCCGGGTTCAGGCGCGACGGCACGACGAAGTCGCGGGCGCCCTCCGGGGAGGTGGCGGTGAGGATCGGCGTCGCCATCTCGTTGAAGCCGAGCGCGGTCATCTTGTGCCGGATGGCGGAGATGACGGCGGTGCGCAGCATGATGTTGCGGTGCATCCGCTCGCGGCGCAGGTCGAGGAAGCGGTACTCCAGACGGCGCTCCTCGTTCACCCCGTCCTCGGCGTTGATGGTGAACGGCAGCGGGGCGGACGCGCCCAGCAGCTCGACCTCGGAGACCTCGACCTCGACCTCACCGGTCGGCAGGTCGGTGTTCACGTTCTCCGCGCCGCGGGAGACCACCTTGCCGTCCACCCGGACGGTCGACTCCTTGGACATCTTGTCCAGGGCCTCGTAGGCGGCGGTGCCGGGACGGGCGACCAGCTGGGTGATGCCGTAGTGGTCGCGCAGATCGATGAAGAGGATGCCGCCCAGGTCGCGCCGATTGTGCAGCCAGCCGCTCAGCCGGACGTCGGTGCCGACGTCAGAGGCGCGGAGCTCGCCGCAGGTGTGGGACCTGTACCGATGCATCGTCGTTCATCCAGTCTTCGTGGAAGCGGGGTCTCCCGGCATGGCTCGACCGGGCCATCCCAGGGTACCGGTCGCGCTGTCACGGCTTCCCCTTGGTTTCCCCGGGGCCCGGGGGTGCCGGTGCCCCTCCCGCGGTGGTGGTGAGCGCGTGTGTCGCGGGGGGTGTGCGGAGGGGGGTTCACCCGCACACCGCGCTGAAGGCACCTTTTGTCCCTGTTGCGTGGTTCTCTGGTCGCGCTCGGGCTTTCGGTTCATCAGCCACCGACTGGAGGAGTCCGCATGACACGACATGCCCTGTGGGGGATACCTGGGCGCAGAGGGCGGCGCCCGCTGGTCCTCGCCATGGCGGTACCGGGACTGCTGGCCGGTCTCGCCCTCGGCACCGCCCAGGCGGCGACCGGCCCCCCGGTCACCGTGACGGCCCCCACCGGCGTGCCCCCCGTGGCCGCCGTGGAGGCGGGGCCGGGCCCGGGGG
>NZ_JACADT010000648.1:0-3297 GCF_013421635.1 Streptomyces sp. UH6
GGTCCGGGTGAGCGAGGTCTCACGCACCGGCGGGGCCGCCGACCACCTGCTGGACGCGGCGGCGGCCGCCTCCCTCGTCGTCGTCGGACGGCGCGTCCGGCGCGGCACGCTCGGCATCCACATCGGGCCGGTCGCGCACGCGGTGATGCACCACGCCACCGTGCCCGTCGCGGTCGTCGCCCACGACTGACCGCCGCCGGCCGTGCCCGCTCCGTGCGGAACGCCGGAACGCCGGAACGGCGGAGCGGCGGAGCGGGCACCGGGGCCCAACGGCCCACCGCGGCCGGGACGGGTGGCCGCGGCGCAGACGGCCGGAGGACCCTCGCACGAGAAGGGGGCGAACCCCGAGAATCGACGCACATCCTCTGCATTTCCGCACCGGGCGAAAGACGGAACGGCCATGTACCGCAACGACGGATTCCGCGAACTCGACCGCCGGGAGAGCCTGCGCCTGCTGGCGACCGCCGCCATCGGCCGGATCGTGCACACCCGGCAGGCGCTGCCCGCCGTGCTGCCGGTGAACTTCCGCCTGGACCACGACGGGGCGGTGGTGCTGCGCACCTCGGCCGCCTCCGAACTCGCCCGGGCCGTTGACGGGACGGTCGTCGCGTTCGAGGCGGACGAGGTCGACCGGGTGGCGGGAGCGGGCTGGAGCGTCGTCGTCACCGGGGCCGCCGAAGTGGTGACCGACCCGCGGGAGCACCGGCGCCTGCTGGAGCGCGGACCCCGCTCCTGGGTACCGGTGCCCGCGCGGCAGGAGGTCTTCATCCGGATCCTTCCCGAACTGGTCACCGGCCGGGAGGTGATCGACGGGCACGCTCCGCACACGGCCGGCCTCGGCTCCTGAGGCGGACCCCCACTCCCGCGACGACCGGCCGATGGGCGACCCTGTAATCCGGGGCCGACCGGCCGGGGGCCCGAGGGCCGTCCGGCCCTGTCGGGCCCCGGCCCGGGCCGGAGATGCTCTCCGGCGGGGGCCGGCCCAGTCGGGCGGCGCCGTACGACGGCGCGGCGGACCTGCGAGAAGGAGAACGATGTCGGACACCGGGCGGACCGGAACCGAGGGCCCGGTCAGGGTCTTCCTGCTGGACGATCACGAAGTGGTGCGGCGGGGCGTACGCGACCTGCTGGACGACGAGCCGGACATCACCGTGGTGGGCGAGGCCGGGACCGTCGAGCAGGCCATGGTGCGCGTGCCGGCGCTGCGTCCGCAGGTCGCCGTGCTCGACGTGCGCCTGCCGGACGGCGACGGGGTGTCCGTCTGCCGCGAGCTGCGGTCGCGGATGCCGGACCTGGCCTGCCTGATGCTCACCTCGTTCGACGACGAGGAGGCCCTGCTGGACTCCATCATGGCCGGGGCCTCCGGGTACGTGCTCAAGCAGATCCAGGGATCCGACCTGATCTCCGCCGTGCGGATGGTCGCCCAGGGCAAGTCGCTGCTGGACCCCAGCGCCACCGCCAAGCTGATGGCCCGGCTCAGGGCCGGGGCGGCCCCGGAACCGGAGCCCGAACCGCTGCCCGGACTGACCGAACGGGAGCGGGAGATCCTCGCACTGGTGGGGGAGGGCCTGACCAACCGGCAGATCGGGCAGCGGCTCTACCTCGCCGAGAAGACCGTCAAGAACCACATCTCGCGGCTGCTGGCCAAGCTGGGCGTCGAGCGCCGTATCCAGGCGGCCGTCATCGCCAGCCAGGTCCAGGACCGGCAGGGCCGCGACCAGCACTGAAAGGCCGACGGTGGGCAGCACCGACGAATCGCACGAGCAGCCGCGGATGCGGCTGCCCCAGCTCCAGCTCGACGAGCTGCTGCGGGAGGTCCAGGCACGGCTCGACCTCGCCCGGGGCACCCGGGACCGGGTGCACAGCCTCCTGGACGCGGTGCTCGCGGTCGGCAGGGAGCTCGACCTCCAGCAGGCGCTGCGCGGCATCGTGGAGGCGGCCGCCTCCCTGGTCGACGCCCGGTACGCGGCGCTCGGCGTGATCGGCCCGGACGGCCGGCGCCTCTCCGCCTTCCACACCGTCGGCGTGGACGAGAACGGGATCTCGGAGATCGGCGCCCACCCCGAGGGCCACGGCATCCTCGGCGAACTGATCCGGCGTCCACAGCCGCTGCGGCTCACCAGGCTCTCCGAGCACGCCTCCTCCTTCGGTCTGCCCCCGAACCACCCGCCGATGGACAGCTTCCTGGGCGTCCCGATCCGGGTGCGCGACCAGGTCTTCGGCAACCTGTACCTGACCGAGAAGCGGGGCGGCGCCCAGTTCGACGAGGACGACGAGGCGGTGCTCTCCACGCTGGCCGTCGCGGCGGGCGTGGCGATCGACAACGCCCGCCTCTACGAGGAGTCCCGGCTGCGCGAGCGGTGGCTGCGCGCCAACGCCGAGGTCACCCACAGCCTGATGTCCGGCACCGGCCGCACCGAGGTGCTCCGGCTGGTCGCCGACCGGGCCCGCGAGATCACCGGGGCGGCCCGCGCGCTGGTCGCCGTCCCGGTCGACGGAGGCGAGACTCTCCGCGTCGAACTGGCCACCGGCGCCGACGGCGAGAGGTTCCACGGCGCCGAGACGAAACCCGGCAGCGGCCTGCTCGGCACCGCGTTCTCCTCGGCCGCACCGGTCACCAGCGACGACGTCGCCCACGACGAGCGGCTCGCCACCTCCGCCGCCCGGGTCACCGGGCTCGGTCCCGCGGTCGCCCTGCCCATCGGCACGGGCGACACCGAGGTGCGGGGCGTGGTGATGCTGATGCGCGAGGCCGGGGAACCCGTCTACACCGAGAAGGAGACGGAGCCGCTCCAGGCGTTCGCCGCCCAGGCCGCCATCGCCATGGAACTGGCCGACCGCCGCCACGACGCCGAGCGGGTGGCCGTGCTCCAGGACCGTGACCGGATAGCCCGCGACCTGCACGACCTCGCCATCCAGCGGCTGTTCGCCACCGGGATGACCCTGCAGAGCGCCGGCCGGTTCATCGAGCACCCGCGGGCCGCGGACCGGGTGGTGCGCGCGGTCGACGACCTGGACGAGACCATCAAGATCATCCGGTCCACCGTCTTCGGCCTCCGCTCCCACACCGACGGGACCCCGTCCGGACTGCGGGCCCGGGTGGTGCGGGTGGCCGGCCGGGCCGCCCCGGTGCTCGGGTTCGCGCCCGCCGTGCGGATGCAGGGCCTGGTCGACACCGACGTGTCCCCGAGGATCGCCGACCACGCGGTGGCCGTGCTCTCCGAGGCGCTGACCAACGTCGCCCGGCACGCCCGCGCCAGCCGGGCCGACGTCTCGCTGGAGACCGACCGGCGGGCC
>NZ_JACADT010000649.1:0-3292 GCF_013421635.1 Streptomyces sp. UH6
CCCGCTCGACGACGTCGGCAAGGTACGGCGAGTGCGGCAGGGTGCCGAACGCGGAGCCCCAGTCGCCGCCCAGCCGGGAGGCGCAGAACAGGTCGGCGACCGCCGGCGGGGCGAAGCGGACCAGCAGGGAACCCTGGAGGACCAGCGCCATCCGCTCCACCACCCGGCGGGCCCGCGCCTCGGCGCCCTCCATGTCCGCGAGCTCGGTCAGCAGCTGCTTGATCGCCCCGTCCAGCCGGTGGTCCGCGCCGCGGGCCTGCCCCACCTCGCGCAGGAAGGCGTCCAGTGCGGCCGGTTCCCGGCGCAGCGCGCGCAGCACGTCGAGCGCCTGCACGTTGCCGGCGCCCTCCCAGACCGAGTTGAGCGGCGACTCGCGCAGCAGCCGCGGCATCCCGGACTCCTCGACGTAGCCGTTGCCGCCCAGGCACTCGGCGGCCTCGGCCGCCAGTGGCGTGCACCGCTTGGTCACCCAGTACTTGGCCGCCGGCACGGCCAGGCGCAGCAGGGCCCGCTCGCGTTCGTCGTCGTGGTCCTGGACGGCGTCGTAGGCGGCCGCCAGCCGGATGGCGAGGGCGGTGGCGGCCTCGGACTCCAGCGCCAGGTCGGCCAGCACGTTGCGCATCAGCGGCTTGTCGATCAGCAGCCCGCCGAACGCCTCGCGGTGGCCGGCGTGGTGCACGGCCTGGGCGACGGCCTGCCGCATCAGGGCGGCGGATCCGAGCACGCAGTCGAGGCGGGTGGCGGCGACCATCTCGATGATGGTGCGCACCCCGCGGCCCTCCTCGCCGACCCGGCGGGCCCAGGTGCCGTCGAACTCGACCTCGGCGGAGGCGTTGGAGCGGTTGCCGAGCTTGTCCTTGAGCCGCTGGATGCGGAAGACGTTGCGGGTGCCGTCGGCGAGGACGCGCGGCAGCAGGAAGCAGGTGGGGCCCTCGCCGGCCTGGGCCAGCACCAGGAAGCCGTCGGACATCGGCGCGGAGCAGAACCACTTGTGGCCGGTGAGTTCGTAGGCGCCGTCCTCGGCCAGCGGCCGGGCGACGGTGGTGTTGGCGCGGACGTCGGAGCCGCCCTGCTTCTCCGTCATGCCCATCCCGAAGACGGCGCCCGGCTTCTCCGCGGCCGGGGCGAGTGCCGGGTCGTACAGGGTGGAGGTGAGGCGGGGCTCCCACTCGGCGGCCAGTGACGGTTCGGCGCGCAGCGCGGGCACGGCGGCGTGGGTCATCGACAGCGGGCAGCCGTGTCCGGCCTCGGCCTGCGACCACACCAGGAATCCGGCGGCCCGCCGCACGTGCCCGCCGGGGCGGGACCACGCCGCGGTGAGCTGCGCGGAGATGCCCTTGCGCATCAGCTGGTGCCAGGAGGGGTGGAACTCGACCTCGTCGATGCGGTGGCCGTAGCGGTCGTGGGTGCGCAGCACGGGCGGGTTCTCGTTGGCCAGCCGCCCCCAGTCCTGCACCTGGGCGGATCCGGCGCTGCGGCCGAGCCCGGAGAGCTCCTGCCGGGCCTCGTCGAGCAGTTCTGGGTCGAGGTGGCGTTCCACGGCGTCGGTCAGCGCGCGGTCCGCGCCGTACACGTCGTACCCGGTCAGGGGCGGAGGCTGATTCGTCACGGAGTGCGTTGCCGGCATGGGCCGGAACCTACCGTGCCGGGCACCGTGATCACAGGGCTCGGTGCCGGGTTCGCCCGCTCAGCGGGGCCGACGCCCGCCCCGGGATGTCAGGGACGCGCCGCGCTGCCGTTACCTTTACCCCGTGCAGGCAGCAAGTGAAAACACCGACGAGCCCTCCGGCGGCCGCCTCCACCGGGCCCGCGTCCTCTACCGCAACGTCTCCAAGCGCCGGACGGCCTGGCTCCTGCTGAAGGACACCGTCAACTCGTGCATGGAGTACCGCATCCTCGGTCTGGCCGCCGAGGCGGCCTTCTTCACCCTGCTGTCGGTGCCACCGCTGCTGCTGAGCCTGGTCGGGCTGCTCGGCTACGTGGACGCCTGGACGGGCGCCGAGACCATCCGGGGGGTGGAGCACAACATCCTGGAGGCCTCCCGCAGGGTCCTCACCGACCGGGGTGTCACGGGGATCGCCCAGCCGATCCTGGACGACGTCACCTCCGGCGGCCGGCCCGACGTGATCTCGCTCGGCTTCCTGCTCGCCGTGTGGTCCGGGTCCCGCGCGGTCAACGTCTTCGTCGACACCATCACGGTGATGTACGGCCTGGACGGGGTGCGGGGCATCGTGCGGACGCGGCTGATGGCGTTCCTGCTGTTCATCGTGGGGCTGCTGATCGGGTCGGTGGCACTGCCGCTGATGGTGGCCGGTCCGGACGTGGTGACGCGGATCCTGCCGTGGTCCCAGACGCTGGTGCAGCTGCTGTACTGGCCGGTCGTCATGGTGCTGTCGGTGATCTTCCTGACGACGCTGTACCACGTGTCGGTGCCGGTGCGTTCGCCGTGGATGGAGGACATCCCGGGGGCACTGGTCGCCCTCGGCATGTGGGTGGTGGGCAGTGCCCTGCTGCGGCTGTACCTGACCTCCACCATCGAGGGGCCCACCATCTACGGCTCGCTGGCGGCGCCGGTCGCCATCCTGCTGTGGATCGGCGTGTCGGCGTTCGCGGTGCTGGTCGGCGCGGCGGTCAACGCGGCCATCGACCGGGTCTGGCCGGCCGCCGCGACGGCCGCGGCGCGTGAGGCCAACGAGCGGATCCGCAAGGCGCAGATCGTCGAGTACGTCGCGCGCACCACGACCCCGGGCGGCGACGACGACCCGGACACGCCGTCGGAGTTCCCCGAGCGGTGGTCGCGTTTCCTCCCGCCGGAGGACGTCACCGGACGCCTGCTGCGCGCCCACGCCCGGCACGCCGCGAAGAACGGGGGCGCGCGGAACGGCACGGTGAAGAACGGCAAGGGTCTGGACGAGACGGTCAAGGACGACACCGAGGCGGTGCGCAACAACGAGGCCGCCAAGAAGGGGCTGACCGACCCCGAGCCGTAGGCTCGGTGGCATGACCGGCGCCCGCAGCACCTCCACGACCTCGCGTTTTCCCCTCGCCCTCGCCCTCGCCTCCGCCCCGGGCGGGCTGGTGCTGGACGGCGGCCTGTCGAACCAGCTGGAGGCCACCGGGCACGACCTGGGCGACGAGCTGTGGTCGGCGCGGCTGCTCGCCGAGCGGCCGGAGGCGGTCACCGAGGCGCACCTGGCCTACTTCGAGGCCGGCGCGGACGTGGCGATCACGGCGAGCTACCAGGCCACTTTCGAGGGGTTCGCCCGCCGCGGGATCGGCGCGCGGGACGCGG
>NZ_JACADT010000065.1:0-12603 GCF_013421635.1 Streptomyces sp. UH6
CGGCCTCCGGCTCGGGGGCCGGGGCCGGGGCCGCTGCCGGGGCGGCGCCGAGATGCGGCTGCATCTGGGAGTCCCAGGTGTTGCCCTGCCACTGCTGCGTGGTTTCGGAGGGCGACGGAGCGTCGGGGTACCCGGCCCCCCGGCCCTGACGGGGGTCCTGGTGCGGGCCCGGATACGGCTCGTACTGGTTGCTCATGCTGTGGGTGTCACCCTCCTGCGAACGGCGGGAGCACCTCGACCGTGCCGCCCGGGGCCAGCCGTACGGTGTCGTGCCCGCGGGTGCCCACGGGATCGCCGTCGATCAGGAACGAACAGCGCCGCAGTACCTGGGTGAGTTCCCCGGGGTGCCGCCTGCGCACCGCGTCCAGCGCCTCGGCGAGGGTGTCCGCGTCAAAGGACTCCTCGGCGACGCCGGCCGCGGCCTTGGCGGCGGCCCAGTAGCGCACCATGACCTGTGTCATACCGTTCCTCGGCTGAGTGAACTGATGTGTGAACACGGTCAGGCTAGCGGCCCCCACGGGCGGAGTCGGCCAGCCAGGCGCCGAGCCGCCGGGCCAGCTCCTCGTCCGTCGCGTTCTCCGCGTGACCCATGCCCTCCTCCTGCCAGAACTCGGCGTGGCCCCCGGACGCCTCGACCAGCGATTGGGGGTGGTCGAGCGGGAAGTACGGGTCGCTGTCGCCGTGCACGACCAGCAGCGGGGTGGGCGCGATCAGCGGGACCGACTCCACCGGCGAGGGCGGCACCGGGTCCCAGTCCCGGTGGTGGATCCGGGTGCGCAGGGCGAGCCGCCCCACCAGCCGCCCGGCCGGACGCAGCACCAGCCAGTGCAGCCGCCGCATCGCCGCGGTGCCCCGGTAGTACCAACGGGCCGGGCCGCTGACGGTGGCCACCGCGGCCACCGCGGCGTCCGGCAGGGCCGCGTGCCGCACCACCACCGAGCCGCCCATCGAGAACCCGACCGTGGCGATCCTCCGGTGGCCGAGCTCACGCGCCCAGGCGACCGCGGCGGCCAGGTCCAGGACCTCCTTGTCGCCCACCGTCGAGTGACCGCCCGACGCGCCGTGCCCGCGGAAGGAGAAAGTGATCACAGCTGCGAAATGTGAAAAGGAACGCGCTATTCGCCGGACATGGGGGCGCTCGAGATCTCCGGTGAATCCGTGCGCGACCACAATCGCCGGGTGATCGGTTTCGGCATCGGCCGGATCGTATACGGCCGTTCCCGGGTCGTACGCGGCGTCGATCGTCACTCCGTCGGCCGTACGCAGAAAGGTTCTGCGGGGCCGCCGGCGCCTTGTCCCATCATTCGGGACGTCTACCCATTCAGCTGTTTGACCTGCCCTGCCGGTGCTCATGTGGGTTATTCTGCTGGGCAGAGGACTCGGGCGACGCAGCCCCCGGGTCCTTTCGTGCATTAGAGCGAGTTGTATACGAGCCTGAAAGCGCAGGTGCACGGGACTTCTCCCCGCACGGAGCGGTGCGGCGGGGGCGGCCCCGGGCAACGGAGCCACGCCACACGCGCCGAGAGCAGTGCCGCAAACGTCCTCGCGGGGACCGAGGAGGAACCAAGACGTTATGGGCAAGCGAACCGTGCACCACCGGACCGTCCACCGTGCGGGGGAGACCGTATGAGCTCTCTGCTGCTTCTCACCAACGCCCTCCAGCCGTCGACCGAGGTGCTGCCGGCCCTCGGCCTGCTGCTCCACAACGTGCGCGTCGCCCCCGCCGAGGGCCCCGCCCTGGTCAACGTGCCCAGCGCCGACATCATCCTGGTCGACGGCCGCCGCGACCTCCCGCAGGTCCGCAGCCTGTGCCAGCTGCTGCGCTCCACCGGGCCCGGCTGTCCGCTGATCCTGATCGTCACCGAGGGCGGCCTGGCCGCCGTCACCGCTGACTGGGGCGTCGACGACGTCCTGCTCGACACGGCCGGCCCCGCCGAGGTGGAGGCCCGCCTGCGGCTGGCCGTCGGCCGCCAGCAGCTCACCGGCGACGACTCCCCGATGGAGATCCGCAACGGCGACCTCTCCGTCGACGAGGCCACCTACTCGGCCAAGCTCAAGGGGCGGGTCCTCGACCTCACCTTCAAGGAGTTCGAGCTCCTGAAGTACCTCGCCCAGCACCCCGGCCGGGTCTTCACCCGCGCCCAGCTGCTCCAGGAGGTCTGGGGCTACGACTACTTCGGCGGCACCCGGACGGTGGACGTCCACGTCCGGCGGCTGCGCGCCAAGCTCGGCCCGGAGCACGAGTCGCTGATCGGTACCGTCCGCAATGTGGGATACCGGTTCGTCACTCCTGAGAAGGGCGAACGTCCGGCCGAGGACGCCAAGCGGGCCGCCGCCCCCGGTTCCCGCGCCGGGGCGACCGGGGCGAAGCGGGTCGAAACGGAAGAGATCGCTCCGAAAATGGCCGCCGAGGCCTGATCGCACGGGTGGCGGGCCGTTCGCGGCCCGCTCCCGGACCGCCCGTCGGGCCGGGACCGCGGTGACAGCAAAGCGTAGATGTCCTGCCCAGAGGTGTTTCCATACGCGTAGACTCCGCGCGTGGCCAAGGTGACTCGGGATGATGTGGCACGGCTGGCGGGTACCTCGACCGCCGTCGTCAGCTACGTCATCAACAACGGACCGCGGCCGGTCGCCCCGGCCACCCGCGAACGTGTGCTGGCCGCCATCCAGCAGCTCGGCTACCGGCCCGACCGGGTCGCGCAGGCGATGGCCTCGCGGCGGACCGACCTGATAGGCCTGATCGTGCCGGACGCCCGGCAGCCGTTCTTCGGCGAGATGGCGCACGCGGTCGAGCAGGCCGCCTCCGAGCGCGGAAAGATGGTCCTGGTCGGCAACACGGACTACGTGGCCGAGCGGGAGGTGCACTACCTGCGTGCCTTCCTCGGCATGCGGGTCTCCGGACTGATCCTGGTCAGCCACGCCCTCAACGACCAGGCCGCCGCCGAGATCGACGCCTGGGACGCCCGGGTGGTGCTGCTGCACGAGCGGCCCGAGGCCATCGACGACGTCGCCGTGGTCACCGACGACGTGGGCGGGGCCCACGCGGCCGTGCGGCACCTGCTGGAGCACGGCGCCCCGTACGTGGCCTGCATCGGCGGCACCGCCGAGACCCCGGCCGTCGGCGACCCGGTCTCCGACCACGTCGAGGGCTGGCGCCGGGCCATGGAGGAGGCGGGCCTTTCCCTCGAGGGCCGCTGCTTCGAAGCCCCCTACAACCGCTACGACGCCTACCGGGTGGCGCTCGGGATCCTCGCCGGCCCCGACCGTCCGCCGGCGATCTTCTGCTCCACCGACGACCAGGCCGTGGGCGTGCTGCGCGCCGCCCGGGAACTGCGGATCGACGTGCCGGGGGAGCTGGCGGTGGCCGGCTTCGACGACATCAAGGAGGCGGCGCTCACCGACCCGCCGCTCACCACGGTCGCCTCCGACCGGTCGGCCATGGCCCGTGCCGCGGTGGACCTGGTGCTCGACGACACCGTGCGGCTGCCGGGCAACGGCCAGGACCGGCTGCGGGTCGTCCCCTCCCACCTGGTCGTCCGGCGCTCCTGCGGCTGCGAGGGCTGAGGGCGCACGCTTGTCACAGCTGATCCACAACCTTGCCGGTACGGCCGCCGTCGGCGTTACCGTCGACTGACGAGCGCTCCGCCGACCCGCCCAGGTAGGGAGACCCGCAGTTGCGTGCCGTTCGAATACTTCTTGTCGTGGTGCTGGTCGTCGGCGGCCTGCTGGTGGCCGTCGACCGGTTGGCCGTCACCCTCGCCGAGGGCCGGACGGAGGACGGGCTGAAGTCCTCCCAGGGCCTGGAGGCCACGCCGGAGGTCACGATCCACGGCTTCCCGTTCCTCACCCAGGTCGCCGGAGGTGACCTGGACGACGTCGAGCTGGACATCCCGGAGTTCCCGGTGAGCGGGGCCGACGGCCGCGACATGGTGGTCGAGGACCTCGACGTCCGGCTCGGCGGCGTGCGTCTGGACGACGGCCTGTCCCCGGCCCGTGCGGCGACGGTCGACGGCACCGGCCTGGTCCCCTACGACGAGCTGCTGAAGGCCGCGCGCGCCGAGCCGCAGGACGTCGCACCCGGGATCTCCGCCGCCGTGGTGGGGCTGTCGCACGGGGGCGACGGGCGGATCAAGCTGAAGGTGCGGCCGTCCCTGCTGGGGCAGGAGCTGCCGACGGTGGACGTGCTCAGCCGGGTCGACGTCCAGGACGGCAGGCTGCGGGTCCGGGCGGACGCGCTGCCCGACCTCGGTGCCGACATCGCCGACCGGGCGGTGCGGTCGGTGACCGACTTCGACCAGGCCCTCGCGGAGCTGCCGGACGGGCTGGAGCTGTCCCGGGTCAGCCCGACGGGTGACGGTGTCCGCATCACGGTGACCGGCGAGGACGTGGACCTGTCCGGCTGGTAGCCGACGGCGGGGCCGGCGCCCGCCCGCGGGCGGGCGCCGCCCGGTGGTCCGCAGCGCGAGACGGGATGTCCGCGATGGCGGACGAATGACGGACGAACGGCGGCCGGAGCGGTGGCCGGAGGGCCGAGGGCGGGCCGACGGGGTGCCGGGAGCGGTCCGCGGCGACCCGGCTGTCCACATCACGGACTCATGCGTCTCATCATGCGACACGCCGGTGACACGCCCCGTGCCTCGTCCTTAGGATCTGAGGCATGAAGCGACAGGCGGATCTCACCAAACGGCGGGCAGTGGACCTGTGCCGTGTGGCCGCCATGCTCTGTCGCGCTTCCTGACGGGACCAGATCTCCCGTTCCCGGCCCGCTCGGCGGGCCCGCCCCGCGTGCATCCCGTCGCAGACCGACGCGCTCACCGCTCACCGCGACGCATGTGCGCATATCCGGATTCACCAGCTTTTCAGCCTGACGGCCGAACCCCCGCAACTGCCCCGGAGGAGATGAAGCATGAGCCGCAGCGACGTCCTGGTCGACGCCGACTGGGTCCAGGAGCACCTGGACGACACGAACGTGGTGATCGTCGAGGTCGACGAGGACACCAGCGCGTACGACAAGAACCACATCCGCAACGCCATCAAGCTCGACTGGACCAAGGACCTCCAGGACCCGGTCCGCCGCGACTTCGTGGACCAGGAGGGCTTCGAGAAGCTGCTCTCCGCCAAGGGCATCGCCAACGACTCGCTCGTGGTCCTGTACGGCGGCAACAACAACTGGTTCGCCTCCTACGCGTACTGGTACTTCAAGCTCTACGGCCACGAGAGCGTGAAGCTGCTCGACGGCGGCCGCAAGAAGTGGGAGCTGGACGCCCGCGAGCTGGTCGAGGCGGTCCCGGACCGCGTCGAGACCCAGTACAAGGCCAAGCCGCAGAACACCGCGATCCGCGCCTTCCGCGACGACGTCCTGGCCGCCATCGGCAAGCAGAACCTGGTCGACGTGCGCTCGCCCGACGAGTTCTCCGGCAAGCTGCTCGCCCCGGCCCACCTCCCGCAGGAGCAGTCCCAGCGCGCCGGCCACGTGCCGACCGCCGCGAACATCCCGTGGTCGAAGAACGCCAACGACGACGGCACCTTCAAGTCCGACGACGAGCTGAAGGAGCTGTACACCGAGGCCGACGTCGACCTGGCCAAGGACACCATCGCCTACTGCCGCATCGGCGAGCGCTCCGCGCTGACCTGGTTCGTGCTGCACGAGCTGCTGGGCGTGGAGAACGTGAAGAACTACGACGGTTCGTGGACCGAGTACGGCTCGCTGGTCGGCGTGCCGATCGAGCTCGGCCCCGGTAAGTGAGGACGGACGACCATGTGTGGAGCTAAGGCAGGCGGCCCCGACGCCGCCGTCCGCCCGGGTGAGACCACCATCCAGGGCCAGGTGCTGCACGAGGGCGAGCCGGTGACCGGCTACGTCCGGCTGCTGGACTCGACCGGTGAGTTCACCGCCGAGGTGCCCACCTCGGCCACCGGGCAGTTCCGCTTCTACGCCGCCGAGGGAACCTGGACCCTGCGGGCCCTGGTTCCCGGCGGACTCACCGCGGACCGTACCGTCGTCGCCCAGCAGGGCGGTCTGGCGGAGGTCGCCATCGCCGTCTGACGGTGAGGTCCGGGAGCGGCCGACCTGCTCGAGCGGGCCGGACGGTCCGGCCCGGACCGACGACTGTGGCGCCGTCGCGCGGCGTGCCTACGCTGGAGGCATGTACGCGCGGCGGCGCCACGTCTATTTCGTCCTGATGGGCATCTGCCTGGGCCTGTTCGTCCTGGCCTGGAGCGTGGTGCGCCTGTGGTCGGTCCCGGCGGCGGTGGCCATGTGCGTGGTGGCCATGGTGATCCCGCCGGTCGCGGCGGTGGTCGCCAACCGGCGGGGTCCGGACGACCGCTGGTGGGACGACCCCAGCGGAGACGAGGAGTCCGACGCCTGGTGGGACGAACTCGACGGCCGCCGCAAACCCCCGCCGCGCTAGGGGATGCCCGGCACCCCCGCGACCACGCGATCAGTAGACGAGGGCCTGGGTGTTCTCGCCCAGCGCCTCCTGCACGAACACCTGGGCGCCGGCGATGCGCACGCCCTCGAGCACGTCCGCCTCGGTGATCTCGCGCCGCGCCGCGCACTGCGTGCACAGGGTGACGCTGCCCCCGGCCAGCAGCGAGTCCAGCAGGTCCGGCAGCGGCGCGGCGTGCGGCAGCTCGAACTCCGCCGCCCTGCCCGGCAGCGCGAACCACGCCGACTCGCCGGTCAGCCAGAGCGAGACCTCCACGCCGCTGGCCACCGCCACCGCCGCCACCGTGAACGCCTGCGAGCAGCGCTCCGGGGCGTCCGAGCCCGCGGTCACCTTGATCACCAGTTTTTTGGCCATGGCTGGATCGTAACCAAACTCGGTTGCAACCCCGGGGCGGGTCGAAGAGTCTTCCCATTGGCATGGACGCGAAAACCTCCGTCGGTGCCCTGAGATCCTGCCAGGGAGATGTCTTGTCAGACGACCTGCCGAAGGCACCCGAGGAGGCCCTCCCCGTCGCGGGGACGGCGCCCGGGGAACCGGAGGCCACACACACCGGCGGCGCCGCGACCGCCCCGGTGCCCACCGAGGAGCCCGCGCCCGCCCCGCGCCGCAAGGGCCGCACCACCGCCCTCATCGCGGCGGCGGTCGCCCTGGGCCTGATCGGCGGCGCCTGTACCGGCTACCTGATCCAGGCCGACCGCGAGCCCACGGCGCTGCCGTCGCTGTCCCAGCCCGAGCTGAAGCAGGCCGGGGGAGAGGGCCCCGACCCGCTCCCGGCCGCCCAGGACCGCAAGGTGAAGACCGACGGCGACCTGCGCGACCTGCTGCTGAAGACGCCCAAGGGCAAGAAGGAGGTCGAGCGCGGATGGATGTCGCTCGCCGAGTTCTCGTCGCTCCACGAGGACGGGAAGTCCTACATGGGGCACGACCTGGTCGACGAGTTCCGCCGGGCCGCCACCGTCTCCTGGATGGAGAGCGACACCCGCTACGTGGAGATCGTGCTGATCCAGTACCGGCACGAGGACCGGCTGGGCGCGGTGCAGAACCACACCGTCCAGGCCGAGGGGTGGTCCGCGAAGAGCAGCGACGAGTACGACATCCCGGGCACCGGTGACGGTGTCGTCCTGCTGATCGACCGGCCCGACACCGAGCCGGGCTACATGCCGGTCTACAAGACGCACGCGACCGCCGTGCGCGGCGACATCGCCCTCCAGCTGTGGGTCACCGACGTCAGGCCGCCGGGCAAGGACAAGATCATGGACCTGGCCACCCGGCAGATGGAGCGGCTGTGACCGAGAACGACCCGAGCCCGGACACCGAGGCTCAGAACGCTGCCGCCCGCGACGCCGGGACGCACGACGCCGGGACGCAGGGTGCCGGGGCGGTGGAGAACGCCGTCGCGGTCCCGCCGGCGGAGAGGAAGTCCGGCCGCCGCGGCCGGCGCGTCGCGGCCGTCACCGGGGCGGCCCTGCTCGCCCTCGCCGTGGTCGGCGTGTCGGGCTTCACCGTGGTGACCGTGCGCGGTGCCGACCGCGATCCGGGCAAGCCGGTCTGGGAGCACCAGGAGCCGGCCGCCGGGAAGAAGGAGCGGGCCGCCGAGGCCGAGGGCCTCCGGGGGATGCTGCTGACCTACGAGGAGAGCACGCTCGCCGCCGGTCCCGACATGAACGAGTTCGGCTCCGACACCGAACTGACCGGCAAGGAGGCCGCCGAACTCGTCAAGGAGAGCTTCGCGGACCTCCCCCGCACCCAGCGCAAGCAGCTCGAGCGCGAGGTCGACAAGCGGCACATCAAGGGCATCGCGATGCGCAGCTACGCCTACGCGCAGGAGGTCGACGAGAGCGCCTACGCGCTCGAGATCGTGCTCACGCAGGTCGAGGGCGACCGGAGCGCGCAGGAGGACGCCAAGGCCGAGCGCAAGGTCTTCCAGGCGCTGAAGGAGCTGGGCGTCTTCACGGCCGGTCCGAAGGTGCCGGGGCACGGGAAGAACGCCTGGTGCTACGTGCTGAAGGCGGACAAGGAGGGCCAGAACGAGTCGGTGTTCTGCGTCGGCCACCAGGGCGAGGTGCAGGCCAGTCTCTCCGCGGACGGGCCCAGGCCGATCGACAAGAAGGACATCGCCGGACTCTTCGGCAAGCAGCTGGACCGCATCGAGACCCCGGGGGAGGCGGTATGACCGAGCAGACCGTCGATCAGTCCGCACAGCCCGAGCCGACACCGGCCGCACAGCCCGTCCCGGAGGTGCCTCGGCAGGCAGGCGCCCCCGCGGCCGAGGCGGCGGTGTGGACCACGCCGGCGGCCGTCGAGCCCCCGGCGAAGCCCAAGGACCGCCGGGCACTGCGGGCCGCGCTGCGGTGGACCGCCGCCGTGGTCGTGTTCGCCGCGGTCGGCGCCGGCACCGCGTTCGGCATCGCCTCCGTGGAGCGGACCGAGCTGCCGGGCCTGGCCACCGTGACGGACGGCCGCTGGGACTACCCGGAGCTGGTGAGGCCGCCGCTGCCCGAGGGCAGCCCCGCCCCGTTCGACGACGACAACCCGGCCCACGCGCACCACGCCGACCTCCGCGAACTCCTGCTGCCCGCGCCCAAGGGCGCCCAGGCCGACAAGGAGCTCGCCGGGGACGAGAACGGCTGGCTGAAGAGGAAGACGTTCCTCGCCGAGTTCGGCAAGGACGACCGGGAGGAGATCGGGCAGCTCCTCACCGACAACGGGCTGCGGCACATCGCCGCCCGGGGCTGGACCATGCCGGACGGCACCCGGACGAAGATCTTCCTGCTCCACTTCAACACCGCCGAGCAGGTGGACACCGGCCTGCGGCCCTCGATGGCCCCCTACGGGGCGCCGGGCTACTACCTGGACGGCACCGAGAAGTGGGTGGCCGACAAGGAGTTCCCGTCCAAGGCCCACACGAAGGGCATCACGTCCCTCGAGTACCTGGAGGAGAAGCCCTACGGCGACGAGCAGAGCCGCCAGGCGTACCTGATGGCCGGCGACACCCTCGCCGTGATCACCCAGACGCGGAAGGGAACGGCCCCGGCCGTCCCCTTCCAGCAGACGGTCGCGCTGCAGAGCCAGCTGCTGGGCTGAGGCCGACCTCGCAGGAAGAGCCGGACCCCGGCGGCGTAAGCTGGGGTCCGGCTCTTGTGTACACCGCTATACCGCGCTCATCTGAGGAGCACCCGTGGAGATCTTCTTTTCGGCCCTGCTGGTCCTTGTCTGCCTCGGCGTTCTCGCCTTCGCCGGCCTCACCGTGAAGAAGCTGTACCAGGGCCAGCGCTGACGTCCGCGCCCTGACCAGTCCGATTACGCCCCTCGCGACGAAGAGCAACTCATGATCGAGATCCCGTCCGACCTCCATCCGGACCTCGTCCCGCTCGCCTTCCTGCTCGGCAACTGGGCCGGCGCCGGCGTGCACGACTTCCCCGGCTCCGAGAAGTGCAACTTCGGCCAGGAGGTCAGCTTCAGCCACGACGGCCGGGACTTCCTGGAGTACCACTCCCACACCTGGGTGCTGGACAACGACGGGAACAAGGTCCGGCCCCTGGAGACCGAGTCCGGTTTCTGGCGGATCGACAAGGACCGCAACGTCGAGATCGTGATGACCCGCGACGACGGCGTGGTCGAGGTCTGGTACGGGCGGATGGCCGACAAGAAGCCGCAGATCGACGTCGTGACCGACGCGGTGGCGCGGACCGGGGCCTCCGGGCCCTACAGCGGCGGCAAGCGGCTGTACGGCTACGTGAAGAGCGACCTGATGTGGGTCGGCGAGAAGCAGACCCCCGAGGTGGAGCTTCGCCCCTACATGTCCGCCCACCTGAAGAAGGTCGTCACGCCGGAGGAGGTCGAGCGCTGGGCCAAGGCCCTGCCCGACGATATGCCGGACGACGGAATCGCCTTCTTCAAGTAGGCCCGGCCGACCTAGACTTTCGGTGTGGTGAGCACCGACTGGAAGACTGACCTGCGGCAGCGCGGTTACCGCCTGACACCGCAGCGGCAACTCGTGCTCGAAGCGGTCGAGACACTGGAGCACGCGACCCCCGACGACATCCTCGGCGAAGTGCGGAGGACCGCGTCGGGGGTCAACATTTCCACCGTCTACCGGACCCTGGAGCTCCTGGAGGAGCTGGGCCTGGTCAGCCACGCCCATCTGGGGCACGGCGCGCCGACCTATCACCTGGCCGACCGGCACCATCATCTGCACCTGGTCTGCCGGGACTGCGGCGAGGTCATCGAGGCGGACGTGGCGGTGGCGGCCGAGTTCACCGCCAAGCTCCGGGCGGACTTCGGCTTCGAGACCGACATGAAGCACTTCGCGATCTTCGGGCGGTGCGAGCGGTGCGGGAAGGAAGCGCCCTCCTCGGCGGGCCCCGCCGCCTCCGCCCCCGGCGATCCCGGTGCCCGAGACACGTAGGGTGATCCGTATGAAGAGTCCCTTGCTGTTGCTGCCCGGCGCGGTCCCCGCCGAGGGCGTGGACGAAGGCGTGGCCGCGCACTACGGCGACCTGTTCCGCGAACAGCGGGCCCTGGCCGACGGCAGCGGTTTCGTGGACCTCTCGCACCGCGGCGTGGTCACCGTCACCGGCGACGACCGCCTGGCCTGGCTGCACCTGCTGCTCACCCAGCACGTGGAGAAGCTGCCCCCGCACCGGGCGACGGAGGCGCTGATCCTCTCCCCGCACGGGCACATCGAGCACGCGCTGTACCTGGTCGACGACGGCGCCACCACCTGGGCGCACGTGGAGCCGGGCACCCAGGAGGCGCTGATCGCCTACCTGGAGTCGATGAAGTTCTTCTACCGGGTCGAGGTCGCCGACCGCACCGGGGACGTCGCGGTGGTGCACCTGCCCGCCGGGTCGATCGCGGCCACCCCCGAGGACGCCGTCGTCCGGGAGACCCCGCACGGACGGGACCTGTTCCTGCCCCGCGAGCGGCTGGAGGAGTTCGCCGAGGGCCACGGTCCGGCGGTGGGCATCCTGGCGCTGGAGGCGCTGCGGGTGGAGCAGCACCGGCCCCGCCTCGGCTTCGAGACCGACCACCGGACCATCCCGCACGAGCTGGGCTGGCTGGAGACCGCGGTGCACCTGCAGAAGGGGTGCTACCGGGGCCAGGAGACGGTGGCCCGCGTCCACAACCTGGGGAAGCCGCCGCGGCGGCTGGTCTTCCTGCACCTCGACGGCAGCGAGGTGCACCTGCCGCCGCCGGGGACGGAGATCCGCGACGCGGACGACGGGCCGGAGGGGCGCAAGCTGGGGTTCGTCACGACCTCGGTGCGCCACCACGAGCTGGGGCCGGTGGCGCTGGCCCTGGTGAAGCGCAACGTTCCCGTGGACGCCAGGCTGATGGCGGGAGGGACGGCGGCCGCGCAGGAGGTCGTGGTCCAGCCGTAACGGCACCCCCGCGGTCTCCGGGCGCCCCGCGCCCGGAGGCTTCGCACCCGGAGGTGGTCCCGAGGCGCACGGGGCCGGCCGCCCCGCGCCCGGGGCCTCACATCTCCAGCAGCACCGTGAAGGGGCCGTCGTTGGTGAGGGAGACCCTCATCTCCGCGCCGAAGCGGCCGGTGGCCACCGTCGCGCCGAGGGCGCGCAGCTGGGCGACGACCTCGTCGACCAGCGGCTCGGCCACCGGGCCGGGCGCCGCCGCGTTCCAGGTGGGCCGGCGACCCTTGCGGGCGTCCCCGTAAAGGGTGAACTGGCTGATCACCAGAAGCGGCGCGTCCACGTCGCTGCAGGACTTCTCCTCGTGCAGGATCCGCAGCGACCAGAGCTTGCGGGCCAGCTGGGCCGCCTTCTCCACGGTGTCGTCGTGGGTCACCCCGACGAGGACGCACAGCCCCTCACCAGTGATCTTCCCGACCGTCTCGCCCTCGACGACGACGCTCGCGCCGTCCACCCGCTGTACCACCGCTCGCATGCGCCCCATCATGCCGTGCCGCCGAACGGTGGTCGCGCCCGCCCCCGCGGGGTTCACGCACCCCTCATCAGGGGACGATCATGGACACTCGCGCACATTGCGGCCACTTGGGGTGGCACGATGCAAGTCCACACGCCGGTCGAGGGCGACCAAGGAGATGCTGGAGCAGATGAGGACACCGGGAACGCACATCGGCGGGCGGGCGACCGAGCGGGACGGGCGGGCGGTGGCAGGCCGCGCCTTC
>NZ_JACADT010000650.1:0-3287 GCF_013421635.1 Streptomyces sp. UH6
GGCGGGGCTCAGCCCGGTCGTCGCGGAAGCCGTCTGGCGGGCCATGGTCGGGGCCTTCATCGACCTGGAGCTGACGGAACACCGCCGGGAGCGCGGGGAGCGCCGACCCGGGGAGAAGGGCTCCACGGGGGATCCACTTCGGCCATAGCCTCCACGCCACCGCCGCCCCGCACCTCGCACCCCGTGACGGGTGCGGCACCCGGTGTCACCGTGACCTATGGGATCCGCGCGGTCGCCGGACGGCCCGCCGCCCGGCGATCGGATTCCGTCGACCCCTCCGGAAGCGCTTGGCCGCCCCCGCGGCGGTGCTGAAGGCTTCCCTCCACGACGGAGCGCGCGGTGCGCTCCGGCAGAGAGGGGAGAACACCCATGAGCACACACCGGAAGCCCAGGGCCGTCCTGACCGCCGTGGCCGGTTTCGCCCTGGTGCTGGGCACCGCCACGTCGGCGTCCGCGGCCACCCAGATCCCCGCGGACGGCACGGGATACGCCTACTGGCAGTCCGACCCCAGCGGATCCACCCCCGGAGACGCGTTACGGGTGTGCGACACCAAGGCCGACGGGTACGCCGTGCGGGCCGTGCTCACCACCTACTCCGGCGGCAGCTACCGCGAGGTGAGCACCTCCGGCCACGCCGCCGGCTACTGCTCCCCCTGGAAGACCGGGGACCTGCCGGAGGGCACCAAGCTGGTGATCACGACCCACTACGGCTCCAGCGGCAACTGGGTCGCCGCCGACATGGACTTCGTCACCGCCTGACCCGGTCCGCCTCCGCCTCCGCGGGAGGGTCCTCCGCCCCGACCGCGCCCCCGGCCGTCCCGCCGGCCGGGGGCGTCCGGAACACGCTCTTGACGGGACACCGACAAATCGCTGAGCATCGGGCTCGCTCAGTGACCAGCACGCGGTGACGAGCACGCAGTGACCGGCCGTCAGTGACCGCTGAACCGGTCCCACCGCTCCAGACCCCGTCCGGTACACCCCGCCCCGACGAGAAAGCGCGGTTCCCCCATGAAGAGCCCCGAGCCCGGCCTGCTCCGACCGCTCCGCAGACGCGCCGCGACGGTCGCCGCCGTGGCGGTGACGGCGCTGCTCGCCGTCACGCCCGCCTCGTACGGCAGCGCACCCGGCGCCGCCCCGGCGGCGCCCGCCGCCCGGGCGCTCGCCGCCCCCGACATCCCGCTGGCGAACGTCAAGGCGCACCTGACCCAGTTCCAGTCGATCGCCGCCGCCAACGGCGGCAACCGGGCCCACGGCCGCCCCGGCTACAAGGCCTCCGTCGACCACGTGAAGGCCAAGCTCGACGCGGCCGGATTCACCACGACCGTGCAGCAGTTCACCTCCTCCGGGGCCACCGGCTACAACCTGATCGCCGACTGGCCCGGCGGCGACCCCAACCAGGTCCTGATGGCCGGCGCGCACCTCGACTCGGTCGCCGGCGGCGCCGGGATCAACGACAACGGCTCCGGATCCGCTGCCGTGCTGGAGACGGCGCTCGCCGTCTCGCGCGCCCAGCTCCAGCCCACCAAGCACCTGAGGTTCGCCTGGTGGGGCGCGGAGGAACTCGGGCTGGTCGGCTCCAAGTACTACGTGAACAACCTGGCCACGGCCGACCGTTCACGCATCTCCGGCTACCTCAACCTCGACATGGTCGCCTCCCCGAACGCGGGCTACTTCGTCTACGACGACGACCCGGAGATCGAGAAGGTGTTCAAGGACTGGTACGCAGGCATCGGCGTGCCCACCGAGATCGAGACCGAGGGCGACGGCCGCTCCGACCACGCCCCGTTCAAGAGCGCGGGCATACCCGTCGGCGGGCTCTTCACCGGAGCCAGCCGCGTCAAGACGGCGGCCCAGGCCGCCAAGTGGGGCGGGACCTCCGGGCAGGCCTTCGACCGCTGCTACCACTCCTCGTGCGACTCCACGACGAACATCGACGACACCGCCCTCGACCGCAACAGCGACGCGCTCGCCCACGCCCTGTGGACCCTGGGCACGCAGGCGGCGCCGGCGCCGGGCACCTCCTTCGAGAACACCACGGACGTCGCCATCCCGGACGGCGGCGCGGCCGTGACCTCCACCATCACCGTCACCGGCCGCACCGGCAACGCGCCGTCGACACTGCGGGTCGGCGTCGACATCAAGCACACCTGGCGCGGCGACCTCGTGGTCGACCTGCTCGCGCCCGACGGCACGGCGTACCGGCTGAAGAACTCCAGCGGCTCCGACTCGGCGGACAACGTCATCGCCACGTACACCGTCAACGCCTCCACCGAGACGGCCGACGGCGGCTGGCGCCTGCGCGTCCAGGACGTCGCGGCCCAGGACACGGGCTACATCGACAGCTGGAAGCTGACCTTCTGACCTGCTGACCTGCTGACCTTCTGATGTTCCGGCCCGTCAGGTCTTCGCACGCCGAAGGGCGTCCCGCACCGTACGGTGCGGGACGCCCTTCGGTCGAGGCAGGGCCGCCGGCGTCAGACCGCGGCGGCCTCGGCCCTGTCCTCCCGGCGGGAGCGGATCCGGCCGCGGAGCATGAAGACGCCGAAGATCAGGATGATCACGCCGGTGCCGCCCGGGACGGCCCACTTCTTGTAGTCGTCGACCACGGCGGTGGTGGCGTCGGGGCCCTCCACCTTGGTCGCCACCGGGGAGGTGGGCTCGGAGTCGAAGGTGGTGTCCACCTCGACGGACGCGATCGTGAACGACTTGTCGTCGGCCTCGAAGGAGCCGGTGCACGAGTAGGTGGTGCCGCTGCGGCGGGTCTTCTCCGTCTCGCACTGCTGGGCCGTGAACTGGCCCGGGGTGCCGGTCACCTGGGTGTCCGCGCGGATGACGCTGAAGACGATGAGACCGACGCCGCCGACCAGCGCGACGATCATGATCAGGAACTGTCTGATCGCGAAAAGGCGTTCCATGGGAGCCCCCCCTGGGGTGTGGACATGGGTGTGGACACGGGTGTGTCGTGGACGAGGCGCATGCCCCGAGGGGGAACGGCCGCACGGCAGCGTAAGGGATCACGCTTGTCGGTGTGCAGTAAATTTTGATCACGCGTGGGTTGCGAACCGGGGCCCGCCGAAGGGCCCGGTCGGCCCGTCGGCGAGGGCCTGCGCCAACCGCTGTACGCCGTCCTCGAGTTGGGCCGCGCCCGGGGTGCTGACGTAGCTGAGGCGCAGATGGGGCGCGGGTGGCTCGGCGGCGAAGTAGTGGGTGCCGGGAGTGACGGCGACCCCGAGACGGAGGGCTCCGGCGGCGACGGCGCGCTCGTCGGCGCCGCCCGGCAGGCGGAG
>NZ_JACADT010000651.1:0-3286 GCF_013421635.1 Streptomyces sp. UH6
TGGCCGGGTTCGCCCCGCCCGCCGCGAGGCCGGCCCGCACCCCTGTCCGTGACGAGCCGTTCCTCCGGGTCGGCGGCCTCGGCCGCACCGTCGTCCTCACCTTCGACGACGGCCCGGACCCCCGCTACACGCCGCAGGTCCTGCGCACCCTGCGCCAGCACCGGATCCACGCCATGTTCTTCGTCTGCGGGAACATGGCCAAGGCCAACCCCGGCCTCATCAAGCAGATGACCGACGAGGGACATGTGGTCGGCAACCACACCTGGTCGCACCCGCTGCTCACCGAGCTCTCGCGGTCCGCGGTGCGCGCCGAGATGGAACGCACCAGCGAGATCGTCGAGAAGTCCTGCGGGGCGCGCCCCGCCTGGTTCCGTGCCCCCTACGGAGCCTGGAACCGGGACGCCTACCGCTTCGGCGCGGAGCTGGGCATGGAGCCCATGGCCTGGACCGTCGACACCCTCGACTGGCGCACCCCGGGCGCCGGGGCCATCGCCGCCACGGTCGAGAAGCAGGCGTCGCCCGGCGCCGTGGTGCTCTCCCACGACGCCGGCGGGAACCGCTCGCAGAGCGTCCAGGCACTGCGGCGCTACCTGCCGAGACTGCTGGACGAGGGCTACCACATCGCCGTGCCCCGCCGCCGCCCGTTCTGAGACGCGGGACGTGGAAAAGGCCGTCCGGTCGGCACGAGCAGTGGCTCGTGCGGACCGGCCGGCCTTTCGTCGTTCCGGCCCTTACCGCGTCGTTCCGGAATTCAGTGGACCTCGACCATCCGGGCGAAGACCACCACGTTCCCCGCGTATCCCTCCTGCGGGGAATAGCCGCCGCCACAGGTGATGACCCGCAGTTCGGGCGTGCCGATGGAACCGTAGACACGCTCTCCGGGGAAATTGTTCTTGTCGTAGACCTCGATGCCGTAGATCTCGAAGACGGCGAGCTTCCCGTCCTTGCGCAGCACCTCGACCCGGTTGCCCGGCTTCAGGGCGCCCAGGCCGTAGAAGACCGCCGGCCCCTGTGCGTTGTCGACGTGACCCACCAGCACGGAGGTGCCCTTCTCGCCGGGGGTCACCGCGCCGGTGAACCAGCCGGCCAGGTTGGGGTCCTCGGGCGGCGGCGCGGCCACCCAGCCGTCCGGGTCCAGGCCCACCGGGACGATCGGGGCGTCGACCTGGATCGACTGGATGCGCACCCGGTCCACCTCGGAGTACGGCAGCGGCGCGGGCGCCCCGGGGAAGGCCTGGGGGCGGACCTGGGTGTCCGCGGCCGCCACCGAGGCGGGCTGCGGGGGCCCGGTGTCGAACTCCCCCGAGCCGTTCCTGATGAGCGCGAGCCCGGTGAGGAGCACCAGCGCCATCACGCCCCAGGGCACACGCCGTCTGGGCCGCTCCTCCTCTTCCGCCAGTTCGGACGCAGACATTTTCGCCATTCCCCTCTCGACGCGGCCGTCGCCGTGTCTGTCGCGATAGCAGAACGCTAAGCGGCGTGCGCGGAACCGGCATCGGGGCGGGAGCGAACGGGTGGCCGGAAAAGCGGCGGTGCGCCATCCGAGTCGGCGCGGAAAAGAATTTCCTCACACTCCGTGACCTGCGGTGATGGAGTTTTCCGGGCTTTTCGTCGGCGTGTCGGCTCACCAGGACGGCGGACAACCGAAATGCGGCCGGACCAGGGCGGTCCCAGGGTCTGAGTGGGAGGCGCTTTCTCGCCGATCGACCGGGGACGGGTCCCGGGGCGCCTTCCGCGGAGGAACACATGCGTACACGTGCCCTGGCGGTCTCGGCCGCCGCGTTCGCCGCCATCGGGCTCGCCGCCCCGACGGCCGGCGCCTGGTCGGACCCGACCAGCATCTCGGTCAGCCCGAGCACCATCGCTCCCGGCGGGCAGCTGACCGTCACGGTGGAAGGCAGCGCCTGCCGGATGCCGGGCTCCACCGTGTCGTCGCCGGTCTTCCCGTCGACGCCGCTCACCCCGGCCAGCGGCAGCAGCAGCAGGTCCACGGCCACGGTGCGGGTCAACTCCAACGCCACCGCCGGATCGCACAGCATCACCGCGCACTGCGGTGAGGGCAAGACCCTCACCCGGTCCAACGCGTTCACCGTCCTCGGCGGTGTCCGCGGCGGTCTGGGCGGCAGCTCCCTCACCGGGGCGACGCCCACCGACGTCGCCATCGGCGGCGGGCTGGTCGCCGCCGCGGGTCTCGGCGGCGGCTTCTTCTGGATGCGCCGTCGCGCGGAGAGCCGCATCTGATTCCTGTCCCGCGCTCCGGGGAACGTCGCACGCGCCGGCGTCCCGCCCCGCGCCCCCGAGGGGGCGCGGGGCGGGACGCCGTTCCCGTGTCCGCGGCTCCCCGCGGGGCGGTTCATCCGTCCGGCCCTATGTCGCCACACCGGGGAACAGAGCCGTGAACGGCGTGGCCTCCACGTCCATCCCCCGGCTGAAGGGCGCGTCGAAGTCCCAGACCAGGAACAGCAGGAACGCGATCAGCGCCGAGAACAGCCCGGCCAGCACCAGCTCCCGCGCCGTGCGCCGGATCTGCAGGGCGAAGACCATGCCGATCGTCACCATCGCGCCGATGATCAGCCCGAACCACACCACCCCCGGCATCGTCGCCTCGGTGGCGTCCGCCCGGGCGCCGCGGGCCTGGTCCACGACGGTCACCTGGTCCAGCAGCGGCTGGTACGCCTGCGCCTCGAAGTCGGTCGCCGGTTCGTAGTCGGTCAGGTCGTGCCGGAGCCGCTCCAGCAGCCGGGTTCCTTGGTCGGTGAGCCTGCCCTGTTCGGCCATCACCTCCCACTCCGTGTTCACCACCTGGCCGACGTAGGCGTGCACGTCGTCGCGGATCCGGTCCCGGACCTCCGCGGGGTAGGGCCGCACCCGCTCGGAGATCTCGTGCAGGGCCATCGCCTCCGTCCGCACGTGCTCCTGTGCGGCGCTGCGGGCCTCCCAGACACCGGCGATCGCCAGACCGAGGACGATCGCGTAGACCACGCCGATCATCATCGTCATGTACTCGATCACGTCGGGAGTGTCGTCCGGGTCGTCGTCCTCCCGGGCGGTGCGCTCCCGGATGACGGCGACGACGAGGACCACGGCACACGCCGCGGCCATCGCGAGGGCGAGTACGAGCCATTCCGGCAAGAAAACCTCCTGGAGGCGGAAGAGATCGGCGAGGGGGGACGGACGGCGGGGCCGGGCGGCGTCACCGAGGACGCAGCGCGGCCACGGCGATCACCGCGGGCGCCGTGATCAGCAGGGCGAGCGAGACGAGCGAACGCCGGGGGCGGGGCGGCAG
>NZ_JACADT010000652.1:0-3285 GCF_013421635.1 Streptomyces sp. UH6
GGGTGCTCGAGGCGGCGTCCCGCCCGGCGGGCGCGGACGCCTGACCCCACGCGGGCGCCCCGTGCGGGAAGTTGGACCGCGGGACGCGGGAGCCGGTCCGCGGAACGCGGGAACGCCCCCGCCCGGCCTCAATGGCCGGACAGGGGCGTTCCTCCACGCCGGATCGATCAGGGAGCCGATCAGACCAGGTCGAAGCGGTCGGCGTTCATGACCTTGTTCCACGCCTGGACGAAGTCCTGGACGAACTTCTCCTTGGCGTCGTCGCTCGCGTAGACCTCGGCGAGGGCGCGCAGCTCGGAGTTGGAACCGAAGACGAGGTCGGCGCGGGTGCCGGTCCACTTCTTCGCACCGGTGGCCTCGTCGAAGGCCTCGTACAGGTTGTTCTCGCCGTCCACCGGCTTCCACGTCGTGCCCAGGTCGAGCAGGTTGACGAAGAAGTCGTTGGTGAGCTTGCCCGGGGCGTCGGTGAGGACACCGTGCTCCGCGCCCTGGTAGTTGGCGCCCAGGACGCGCAGGCCGCCGACCAGGACGGTCATCTCGGGGGCGCTCAGGCCCAGCAGGTTGGCGCGGTCGACCAGCAGGTGCTCGGCGGGCAGGCGGTTGGCCTTGCCCAGGTAGTTGCGGAAGCCGTCCGCCTTGGGCTCGAGGGCCACGAAGGACTCGACGTCCGTCTGCTCCTGGGTGGCGTCGACACGGCCCGCGGTGAACGGGACCTCGATCTCGAAGCCCGCCTCCTTGGCGGCCAGCTCGACGCCGACGGCGCCGGCCAGGACGATGACGTCGGCCAGGGAGACCTGCTTGCCACCGGAGAGGGAGGCGTTGAAGGACTCCTGGACGCCCTCGAGCGTGCTCAGCACGGTCTTGAGCTTCCCCGGCTCGTTGACCTCCCAGTCGGCCTGCGGCTGGAGGCGGATGCGGGCGCCGTTGGCGCCGCCGCGCTTGTCGCTGCTGCGGAAGGAGGACGCGGAGGCCCACGCGGTGGACACCAGCTGCGAGACGGTCAGACCCGACTCGGCGATCTTGGCCTTGAGGGCCTTGACGTCGGCCTCGTCGACGAGCTCGGAGGTGCGCTCCGGCAGCGGGTCCTGCCAGATCAGGACCTCGGACGGGACCTCGGGGCCGAGGTAGCGCACGACCGGGCCCATGTCACGGTGGGTGAGCTTGAACCAGGCGCGGGCGAACGCGTCGGCGAAGGCGCGCTCGTCCTCCAGGAAGCGGCGCGAGATCTCCTCGTAGACCGGGTCCATGCGCAGCGCGAGGTCGGTGGTGAACATGATCGGCTGGTGCCGGACGCCCTCGAGATGGGCGTCGGGGACGACCTTGCCCGCGCCGTGCTTCGGACGCCACTGCAGGGCGCCGGCGGGGCTGTGGAACTGCTCCCACTCGTAGCCGAACAGGATCTTGAAGTACTCGTTGTCCCACTTGGTGGGCTCGTAGGTCCAGGCGCCCTCGAGACCGGAGGTCACGGTGTCCGCGCCCTTGCCGGTGCCGTGGCTGTTGCGCCAGCCCAGGCCCTGCTCCTCGAGGCCGGCCGCCTCCGGGTCGTCGCCGACCGCGTCCGCCGGGCCGTTGCCGTGCGCCTTGCCGAAGGTGTGGCCACCGGCGATCAGGGCGACGGTCTCCTCGTCGTTCATCGCCATGCGGCGGAACGTCTCGCGGATGTCGCGGGCGGCGGCGAGCGGGTCGCCGTTGCCGTTGGGGCCCTCGGGGTTGACGTAGATCAGACCCATCTGGACCGCGGCGAGGGGCTCCTCGAGGTCACGGTCGCCGGAGTAGCGCTCGTCGGCGAGCCAGGTGGTCTCCGGGCCCCAGTACACGTCCTCGTCGGGCTCCCACACGTCCGCGCGGCCGCCGGCGAAGCCGAAGGTCTCGAAGCCCATCGACTCCAGGGAGACGTTGCCCGCGAGGACCATCAGGTCGGCCCAGGAGATGGCCTTGCCGTACTTCTTCTTGACCGGCCACAGCAGACGGCGGGCCTTGTCCAGGTTGACGTTGTCCGGCCAGCTGTTCAGCGGCGCGAAGCGCTGCTGACCGGCGCCCGCGCCGCCGCGGCCGTCGGTGATGCGGTAGGTGCCGGCGCTGTGCCAGGCCATGCGGATCATGAACGGGCCGTAGTGGCCGTAGTCCGCCGGCCACCAGTCCTGCGACTCGGTGAGGAGCGCGGCGATGTCCTGCTTGACGGCGGCGAGGTCGAGGTTCTTGAACGCCTCGGCGTAGTCGAAGTCCTCACCCAGCGGGTTGGCGACCGCGGGGTTCTTGGCGAGGATCTTGAGGTTGAGCCGCTCCGGCCACCACTGGCGGTTGCCGCCGCCCGCGGTCGGGTGAGGGGCGCGCGCGCCGTGCGCGACGGGGCAGCCGCCCGTCTCCGCCTTCGGCTCGGTGACGATGGCGTCGTGGTTCTCAGTCATGTCCGTCCTTCTGGATCAGGCGATCACGGCTCAGGTGCTGCGAGCTGTGGAACAGGCGGGGCACAGGCCCCAGTACGTCACCTCGGCCTCTTCGATGACGAAGCCGTGGTTCTGGGAGGCGGTCAGGCAGGGCGCCTGACCGACCGCGCAGTCCACGTCGGCGACGGTGCCGCAGGAGCGGCAGACGACGTGGTGATGGTTGTCCCCGACGCGGCCCTCGTACCGGGCCGGGCTGCCGGCCGGTTCGATGCGGCGGACCAGACCGGCGGCCGTCAGCGCGTGCAGCGCCTCGTAGACGGCCTGGGTGGAGACGTGGCCCACCCGCTCGCGTACACCGGAGGCGATCGCCTCGACACCGAGATGATCACCGGCCCTGACGGTTTCGAGCAGCGCGACGCGAGCTGCCGTCACCCGCAGGCCGACACCGCGCAGTTCCTCGGCGGGCGAGGCGGGGTTTGCGGTCATGACGTCGAACCCTACATCTCTTGAGGCGATAGGTACAGAAAGACGAATGATTCAAGTTTAGAGCCTGTATTTTTGTCGCTCTTTGTCCATTATTGACAGATTTACCGACCCCTGGGGAGCCGCCGCGGGCGGCGGCGAAAAAGACCTGACGAGCCGTCGGCCGGACGGTATGGTTCCCGGCGATGACGACTCACACCCTTCACAGATGGGGGGTCCCGTCCGCGCAAGGTGAGTGCTGATGCCCACCGACAGCGCGAACGGACGACTCACCCTCTGGCGGCGCGTGCGGGCCTACGCCGTGCCGCCCTCCATGATCGCGACCGCGACCACCCGGCGCCGGGCCGGCGACTGGGCCGGGGCCTGTGCCGCCGCGCGGGTCGACGTGGACCTCGACCCGCGGACCGTCTCCCGC
>NZ_JACADT010000653.1:0-3283 GCF_013421635.1 Streptomyces sp. UH6
TGCGGGTCCTGCATCACCGGCCTGGCCAGCGCGTTCTGCAGGCCGCGCTCCTCGCGGGCGACCAGCGCGTCCACGCACCGCCGCGCCCGGTCGCGCAGCTGGCGCACCCGCTCGGCCTCCTCCCCGACATCCGGCACCACCTTCTTGGCGGCGTCGGTCGGCGTGGAGGCCCGCAGGTCGGCGACGTAGTCCAGCAGCGGGGTGTCCGGCTCGTGGCCGATCGCGGACACCACCGGGGTGCGGCAGCCGGCGACCGTGCGGACCAGCTCCTCGTCGGAGAACGGCAGCAGGTCCTCCACGCTGCCGCCGCCGCGCGCCACCACGATGACGTCGACCTCCTCCATGGCGTCCAGCTCGCGCACCGCCCGCACCACCTGGGGCACGGCGTGCACGCCCTGGACGGCGACGTTGCGGACCTCGAAACGCACGGCGGGCCAGCGGCGGCGGGCGTTCTCCAGGACGTCGCGCTCGGCCGCCGAGGCCCGGCCGCAGACCAGCCCGACCAGCTGCGGCAGGAACGGCAACGGCTTCTTCCGGTCCGCCGCGAACAGCCCCTCCGCGGCCAGGCTCTTCTTCAGCTGCTCCAGCCGCGCCAGCAGCTCGCCCATGCCGACCGGCCGGATCTCCGCCGCCCGCAGCGACAGCTCGCCGCGCGGCGCGTACCACTCCGGCTTGGCGTGCACGAGCACGCGGGCGCCCTCACCGACGATGTCCGCCACCGCGTCGAAGACCTGCCGGTAGCAGGTGACCTTGACCGAGATGTCGTGCGACGGGTCGCGCAGCGTCATGAACACCACGCCCGCGCCGGGGCGCCGCGACAGCTGGGTGATCTGCCCCTCCACCCAGATCGCGCCGAGCCGGTCGATCCAGCCGCCGATCAACCGCGACACCTGGCCGACGGGCAGCGGCGCCTCGGGGGTCGTGTTCACAGCCATGCGCCCGAGCGTAACGGCCCCCTCCGACAGGACGGCCCAGCCGTACGGCCGGTGGCCGCCGGTGGGTGCCGGTGGGTGCCGGTGGGTGCGCGTGGGGGTGTGCCCCGGATCGGCTGCTCCGGCCACACATCCGGGGCACACCCCCGCCGTGCGCCCGTCCGACGGGGGTGCGGCGGCCCGTACGATGGGGCGCATGACCGACTCTCCTGGCCGCCGCCGTGTCCTGCTCGCCTCTCCCCGCGGCTACTGCGCCGGTGTCGACCGCGCAGTGATCGCCGTGGAGAAGGCCCTGGAACAGTACGGGGCCCCGATCTACGTCCGTCACGAGATCGTCCACAACAAGTACGTGGTGCAGACGCTCGAGAAGAAGGGCGCGATCTTCGTCGAGCAGACGGAGGAGGTGCCGCCCGGCAACATCGTGATGTTCTCCGCCCACGGCGTCGCCCCGACCGTGCACGACGAGGCCGCGGCCGGACGGCTCGCCACCATCGACGCCACCTGCCCCCTGGTCACCAAGGTGCACAAGGAGGCCGTCCGGTTCGCCGGCGAGGACTACGACATCCTGCTGATCGGTCACGAGGGCCACGAGGAGGTCATCGGCACCTCCGGCGAGGCGCCCGACCACATCCAGCTGGTCGACGGTCCCGAGGACGTCGCCAAGGTGGAGGTCCGCGACCCGTCGAAGGTGGTCTGGCTCTCCCAGACGACGCTCTCGGTCGACGAGACGATGGAGACGGTCGGCGCGCTCAAGGAGAAGTTCCCCCAGCTGATCTCGCCGCCCAGCGACGACATCTGCTACGCCACGCAGAACCGCCAGCTGGCCGTCAAGGAGATGGGCGCCCAGGCGGAGCTGGTCATCGTGGTCGGCTCGCGCAACTCCTCCAACTCCAAGCGCCTGGTCGAGGTCGCCAAGCTGGCCGGATCCGCCGCCGCCTACCTCGTCGACTTCGCCGACGAGATCGAGGAGAGCTGGCTGGACGGCGTCTCCACGGTCGGCGTGACCTCGGGCGCCTCGGTGCCGGACGTGCTGGTCGAGCAGGTGCTCGAGTGGCTGTCGCAGCGTGGTTTCCAGGACGTGGAGATCGTGAAGGCGGCCGAGGAGTCGATCATCTTCTCGCTGCCCAAGGAGCTGCGGCGTGACCTCCGCGAGGAGGCGGCCGCGCTGGTGGCCGAGCGGACCGGCGGCGGCGCCCAGGCCTGAGCCCGACCCCGTCCTGACCCCGTTCCCGCGGGCCCGCACCCTGCCCGGGTGCGGGCCCGCGGCGCTCCCGTGGCGCGGGCTCCCAGCGCTCTCCCGGTGCGGGCCCGCGGCGGTCTCATGGCGCGGGCCCATCGCGTTTCGCGCCCTTCGCACCCTTCGCGCAGGTTGCGCATCCCCTTGGAGCGGTGACGCTGTGCCGCGCGTCGTAGCGTGGTGTCATGCAGATCTTCGGTGTGGACATCGGTGGTTCCGGGATCAAGGGCGCGCCCGTGGACCTTGCGGTGGGTGACCTGGCCGCCGAGCGGCACAAGGTGCTGACTCCGCAGCCCTCGACCCCTGACGACGTGGCGGAGTGCGTCCGGCAGGTCGTCGACCACTTCAACTGGCACGGGCCCGTCGGGGTGACCTTCCCCGGCGTGGTCACCGACGCCTCCACCATCCGCACCGCGGCCAACGTGGACAAGCAGTGGGTCGACACGGACGCCGCCGCGCTCCTCGGCGAGCGGCTGGGCGGCATCCCCGTCACCGTGGTCAACGACGCCGACGCGGCGGGCGTGGCCGAGATGAACTTCGGCGCCGGCCAGGGACGCAAGGGCACGGTCATCGTGCTCACCTTCGGCACCGGCATCGGCAGCGCCGTCTTCCGGGACGGGGTGCTGGTCCCCAACACGGAGCTCGGTCACCTGGAGCTGAACGGGCACGACGCGGAGACCCGGGCGTCCCACAAGGCCCGCGAGGACGGCGACCTGTCCTGGGAGCACTGGGCGCGCCGGGTGGAGAAGTACCTCCGTCACGTGGAGATGCTGTTCTCGCCGGAACTGTTCGTGGTGGGCGGCGGGGTCAGCCGCAAGGCGGAGAAGTTCCTGCCGCTGATCACCAAGGTGCGGGCGGAGATCGTGCCGGCGCGGCTGCAGAACAACGCGGGGATCGTGGGGGCGGCGATGTACGCCGCGCAGCGACGCGGCTGAGAGCGAGAGCGAGAGCGGGGGCGAGGAGGGTGCGAGGGCGGGCGGGGCTGGGGCGAGGGCGGCCGCCGCCCTCGCCCCAGCCCCCGCCCCGCTCGTGGGGCGGGGTCAGCCCTCGCGGTGCGTGGACGTGGACGTGTGGTGGAGCCACCGTCCCGTCGCCGTGAGGCCGGTGATCAGTA
>NZ_JACADT010000654.1:0-3277 GCF_013421635.1 Streptomyces sp. UH6
GGGGCGAAGGCCGGGCCCGCGCGCCGCCCGCGCCGCCTGCCGCTGCGCTACCTGCTGCCCTCGCTGATCCTCCTCGCCCTGTCGGCGATGCTGATGCTGCGCGGCTACGTGAACAGCGAGATCCTCGCCGACCACCGCGTCCGCCCGCCCGCGCCCACCGACGAGGTGCCGGACGAGATCCTCTCCGGCGGCCCCGTCATCGACACCCGCGGCGGCCGCACGGAGACGCTCCGCGTGCCGGACCGGCGTCTGGTGCTCACCTTCGACGACGGCCCGGACCCGGAGTGGACCCCCAAGGTCCTCGACGTGCTGAGGAAGCACGACGCGCACGCCGTCTTCTTCATCACCGGGACCATGGCCTCCCGCCACCCCGACCTGGTGGAGCGCATGGTGGCGGAGGGGCACGAGATCGGCCTGCACACCTTCAACCACCCCGACCTCTCCTACCAGACCCCCGAGCGCATCGACTTCGAGCTCTCCCAGACCCAGACCGCCCTGGCCGGCGCCGCCGGCATCCGCACCTCGCTGTTCCGCCCGCCGTACTCCTCGTTCGCCGACGCCATGGACAACAACGGCTGGCCGGTGACCCGGCACCTCGGCGAGCGCGGCTACCTCACCGTCCTCAACAACACCGACAGCCAGGACTGGAAGCGTCCCGGCGTCGACGAGATCGTCCGCCGGGCCACCCCGCGGCACGGGGCCGGGGCGATCGTCCTGATGCACGACTCCGGCGGCGACCGCAGCCAGACCGTGGCCGCGCTGGACCGGATGCTGCCCGAGCTCGCGAGCCGGGGTTACGCGTTCCAGAACCTCACCGAGGCCCTGGACTGGCGCAGCGCCCACACCCCGGTCACCGGGCCCGAGTTGTGGAAGGGCAAGGCGTGGGTGTGGCTGGTGCAGGCGTCCCAGTCCGTCACCACCGTGCTCGTCGCCGGCCTGGTCGTGGTCGGGGCGCTGGTCATCGGACGGTTCGTGCTGATGCTGGCGCTCTCCACGTTCCACGTCCGCCGGGTGCGCCGCCGAGCGGGACGCTGGGGCGCGCGGCCGGTCACCGAGCCGGTGACGGTGCTGGTCCCGGCCTACAACGAGGCCAAGTGCATCGAGAACACGGTGCGCTCGCTGATGGAGAGCGAGCACCCCGTCGAGGTGATCGTCATCGACGACGGCTCCGCCGACGGCACCGCGGACATCGTGGAGGCGATGGACCTGCCCGACGTCCGGGTGGTCCGGCAGGCCAACGCCGGCAAACCGGCCGCGCTCAACCGGGGCATCGCCCACGCGAGCCACGACATCATCGTGATGATGGACGGCGACACCGTCTTCGAGTCCGCCACGGTGCGGGAGCTGGTGCAGCCGTTCGCGGACGCCGGGGTCGGGGCGGTGGCCGGCAACGCCAAGGTCGGCAACCGGGACTCGCTGATCGGGGCCTGGCAGCACATCGAGTACGTCATGGGGTTCAACCTCGACCGCCGGATGTACGACGTGCTGCGCTGCATGCCCACCATCCCCGGCGCGGTCGGGGCGTTCCGGCGCACCGCGCTGGAACGGGTCGGCGGCATGAGCGAGGACACCCTCGCCGAGGACACCGACATCACCATGGCCATCCACCGCGACGGCTGGCGGGTCGTCTACGCGCAGGACGCGCGGGCGTGGACCGAGGCGCCCGAGACGGTGCAGCAGCTGTGGTCGCAGCGCTACCGGTGGTCCTACGGCACCATGCAGGCCATCTGGAAGCACCGGGGCGCGGTCCTCGACAAGGGCTCCTCCGGACGGTTCGGCCGCGTCGGACTGCCGCTGGTCTCCCTCTTCATGGTCCTGGCGCCGCTGCTGGCCCCGCTCTTCGACGTGTTCCTGGTCTACGGCCTGGTCTTCGGCCCGACGGGCGCGACGGTCGGCGCCTGGCTGGGCGTGCTCGCCGTCCAGGCCGTGTGCGCCGCCTACGCCTTCCGGCTCGACAAGGAGCCCCTGCGGCACCTGATCTCGCTGCCGCTCCAGCAGATCCTCTACCGGCAGCTGATGTACGTGGTGCTCCTCCAGTCCTGGATCACGGCGCTGACGGGCGGCCGGCTGCGGTGGCAGAAGCTGCGCAGGACCGGCGTGGTCGAGGCCGCGCCGGGCACGGGCACGGGAGCACGGGGGGCGGCGGGATGAGCGCGGGGACGACGAGTACGGCACCGACGGGGGAGGTACCCGGGCAGGGCGGGGCGCCGGCCCCGGGCGGCGGCAGGGACCGCTACCTGGACCTGCTGCGCGCGCTGGCCCTGCTGCGGGTGATGGTCTACCACGTCTTCGGCTGGGCCTGGCTGACGGTGCTCTTCCCTTCGATGGGCGTGATGTTCGCGCTGGCCGGCTCGCTGACCGCGCGGTCGATGCGGCGCCCGGGGAGCTCGGCGCGCCAGGTGGTCGCCTCGCGGCTGCGGCGTCTGCTGCCCCCGCTGTGGGTGTTCTCCGTGGTGGTGCTGGCGCTGCTGCTCCTCGGCTTCGGCTGGACACCGCAGGGGCCGTGGGGGGTGGCCGGGACGCTCAACTACCTCGTCCCGGTGGGCGCGCCGCCCTACCCGGAGCGGATAGGCTCCCCGTCCGGCGTGCTGGACACCGACTGGGCGAGGGACGGCGCCGGACCGCTCTGGTACCTGCGTGCCTACCTCTGGTTCGTGGTGGCCTCGCCCCTGCTGCTGTGGCTCTTCCGGCGTGCGGCCTGGCCCACGCTGTTCGCGCCCCTGGCGCTCACCGCGGTGTTCGGCACGGGGCTGGTGACGGTCCCCGGCGAGACGGGCGAGGTCGTCGAGGACTTCTGCGTGTACGGCGCCTGCTGGGTCCTCGGCTTCGCCCACCAGGACGGGACGCTCGCCCGCGTCCCCCGCTACGTCACCGTCTCCGGCGCCTCCGCGCTGATGGCCCTCGGGCTGTGGTGGGCCTCCGGGCACCAGGGTGACGAGCGCTGGGACCTCAACGACATCCCCCTGGCCCAGGGGCTGTGGTCGTTCGGCTTCGTGGTGCTCCTGCTGGTGTACGCACCGGTGTGGACCCGGCTGCCGGGGCGGCTGCGGCGCTGGGACGGGCCGGTCACCCTGGCCAACAACCGCGCGGTCACCGTCTACCTGTGGCACAACCTGCTGATCGCCCTCACCTTCCCGCTGCTCGACCTCGCGGGCGTCGGCGAGGCCGCCTCGCTGCCCGCCGCGTTCCTGCTGCTCTGGCCGCTCCTCGCGCTCGCGGTCCTGGCGTTCGGCTGGGTCGAGGACCTCGCCGCGGGCCGCCGGATCCGCCCCTGGCC
>NZ_JACADT010000655.1:0-3254 GCF_013421635.1 Streptomyces sp. UH6
AGCGCGTCCCCGCCGTTGTCGCCGCTGCCGACCAGCAGGACCACCCGGCTGCCGTAGACCCGGCCCGCCGTCCGGCCCAGGACCTGGGCGCAGGCGGCGGCCAGCCCGGCGGCCGCCCGCTGCATCAACGCGCCCTCGGGAAGCCTCGCCATCAGCTCCCGCTCGGCCGCACGTACCGTCTCCACGCTGTAGGCACTCCGCATACAGCCGAGTCTTCCCCAGGAATCAGCCTTCCGCGATCACCACCGCCGAGGCCACACCCGCGTCATGACTGAGCGACACGTGCCAGGAACTCACGCCCAGTTCGGCGGCGCGGGCGGCGACCGTGCCGAAGACCCGCAGCCGGGGCTGCCCGCTCTCCTCCAGGTACACCTCGGCGTCCCGCCACTGGAGTCCGGGCGGCGCGCCCAGCGCCTTCGCCAGCGCCTCCTTGGCCGCGAACCGGGCGGCCAGCGAGGCGACGCCGCGGCGCTCGCCGCTGGGCAGTATCAGTTCGCTGTCGTTGAAGAGGCGTTGTGCCATGTGCGGGGTACGGGCGAGAGCGGCCTGGAACCGGTCAATCTCGGCCACGTCGATTCCGACGCCGATGATGCTCATGGCCCTCAGCCTACGGACGAACCCCGAACCCGTCGGGTCCTGTGGACAACCAGGTCAGGCCCGCACCCACCCTGTGGATAACTTTCCGCGACCGTCCCGCCCCCCTGTTAGCCTGCGGCGTCATCGATTCGAAGGGGACACGGCGCGCAGCCGGTCCGCCCGACACATCCGCGCGGCGTCCAGGGGGGCCGATGAGCAGCATCCACCAGACCACCGGTACGGTCACCGGTCCACCGCGTCTGGATCCGTACGAACTCCTGCCGGAGATGGCCGAACTGCGCACCGCGGTGGCCGGCCGCCACTGGCCGGCCGTGCAGGCCTTCTTCGACGCCCGCACGCCCGCGGACCAGACCTACGCCGCCGTCCTGGTCAGCGAGACGGCGGGGGTGGAGGCCTTCCTCGCCGAGGCCGCGGCCGCGCACCCGGCCGCCCCGCTGCCGCGCACGCTCCTCGCCTACCGGCAGGTGGTGATCGGCTGGGACATCCGCAGCGCGGACCGTGCCCGGAACGTCTCGCGTGACCAGTTCCGGCAGTTCCACGACTGGCTGCGCAAGGCCGAGCAGCTCCTCATCGACGTCTGCGCCGAGCAGCCGGCGTTCCCCCTGGCCTGGTACGTCCGCCTGATCACGGCACGTGGCCTGGAGCTCGGGCAGTCGGAGGCCCGCCGCCGCCACGACCGGCTCGCCGCCGTCTCCCCGCACCACCACGCCGCGCAGTCCCAGCTCCTCCAGCAGCTCTGCCCCAAGTGGGGCGGCTCCTGGGAACTGGCGCACGGCTTCGCCCGGGAGTGCGCGTCCGCCGCGCCCGACGGCTCCGTCTGCGCCGTGCTGGTGGCCGACGCGCACATCGAGCACTGGCTCGACCTGCCGTCCTCGGAGGACGAGGCCTACATGCGGGGCGTGCCGGTCCGCGACGACCTGCGCTTCGCCGCCGAGGTGTCCGTGTGGCACCCGGCCCACCGGCCGGACGCGAACTGGATATCGGCGCACAACACGTTCGCGATGGCCTTCTCGCTCGGCGGCCACCTCCAGGACGCCGCGCGTCACTTCGCCGTACTCGGCGACCGGGCCTGCACGTCGCCCTGGAACTACCTGGGCGACCCGAAGGCGATGTTCGCCAAGCACCGCAGAGCCGCGCTGGCAGCGCGCTGAGGGGGACCACCACCATGACCGTCGACACCACCGCCCAGGTCGCCGTCCTGCGGGAACTGGCCGGATACACCACCACCCAGGGGATACCGACCCTGTTCGCCCCGCGAGCGGGCAACGAGATCACCGCCGGCCTGTTCTTCCGGGTGGGCTGCGCGGACGAGACCCTGGCCACCGCCGGCATCACGCACCTGGTGGAGCACCTGGCCCTGCACCGCATCGGCCTGAGCGACGCGCACCACAACGGCGCCACCGCCAACGTCTTCACCCTCTTCCACGTCACCGGCACCGAGACCGAGGTGGTGGCGCACCTCAACTCCGTCTGCGCCTCCCTCCGCGACCTGCCCCTGGAGCGGCTGGAGACGGAGAAGGAGATCCTGCGCACGGAGGCCGCGGGCCGCAGCCGCGGCGTCAACCAGCAACTGCCGCTGTGGCGGTACGGCGCCCAGGGCTACGGCCTGTCCAGCTACTCCGAGCTGGGCACCTGGCGGTTGACGCCGGACGAGGTGCGGTGGTGGGCGCAGACCCGTTTCACCCGCGACAACGCGGTGCTCTGGATCACCGGCGACCACGTTCCCGACGGGCTGGACCTGACGCTCCCCGCCGGCCGCCGGATACCCGCCCCGGAGCCCAGCAGCGCCCTGCCGCAGACCCCCGCGTACATCGGGGGTGACGACGGCCAGGTGGTCCTCGACGCCGTGGTACGCCGTTCCACCGCCGCGTCGGTCTTCTCCGACGTGCTGGGGCGGGCGCTCTTCCGGGAGCTGCGCCAGGAGGGCGGCTACTCGTACGCGGTGGACGCCGACTACAGCCCCCGGGACGCCGGGTGGGCGACCGTGACCGCCTTCGCGGACGCGCTGCCGCAGAAGCAGGACGCGGTGACCGGCGCGTTCGTCGACGTGCTGGCGCGGCTGCGGGCCGGACGGATCGAACCGGCGGAGCTCGAGTCGGCGAAGGCCAAGGCGCTCAAGTCGCTGGACGGGCCCGACGTGGCGGCGCGCGCGCTGCCGTCGTGGGCGCTGAACCTGCTGATGGGGCACGAGATCCTGACCCCCGACCAGCACCGGGAGCAGATAGCCGCCGTGACCGTCGAGGACGTGCGCGACGTCGCCCGGGAGGCATGGTCCACCGCCCTGGTCCAGGTGCCGGGGCGGGACCTCGCCTGGGCCGGGTGCGCGTCGGCGCCCCAGTTCTCCGAGGCGGCGGTCGCCGGGACACGGCATCCGTCCCTGGAGGACGACCGGGTCACCCTGGTCATCGGCGCCGAGGGCGTCTCGCTGACGATGCCGGACGGGCCGGTGACCGTACGGTTCGACCGGTGCGTGGCGATGGCGGCCCGGCCCGACGGGGCGCGTGTGCTCACCGGGCCGGACGGCTTCCGGGTGGAGGTCGAGCCGACGCTCTTCAAGGGCGTCACCCCGGAGCGGATAGCGGCGATCGACGCCGCGGTGCCGACGGGGGCGGTCGTGCGCCTTCCCCCGCGGGAGGACGTTCCCCGGCCCCGCCCGC
>NZ_JACADT010000656.1:0-3251 GCF_013421635.1 Streptomyces sp. UH6
CGTGGGCCAGCGCGCCGCGCAGCATCGTGCCGCTGACCCGCAGCACCATCCGCCCGACCGGGTGCCGTTCCGCGTGGTAGGTGTCGAGGAGCGGCTCCCCGGCGTGCCCGCCGAGCACGGCGGCCAGCTTCCAGCCGAGGTTGGCGGCGTCCTGGAGGCCGGTGTTCATGCCCTGGCCGCCGGCCGGGGAGTGGACGTGCGCGGCGTCGCCGGCCAGCAGGACCCTGCCGACCCGGTACGCGGGCACCTGCCGTTCGTCGCTGTGGAAGCGGGACATCCAGCGCGGGTCGTGCATCCCGAAGTCGGTGCCGAGGGCGCTGCGGACGACCTCGCGGACCTCGTCGAGGCTCACCGGGTCGCTGTCCGGCCGGTCGTCGCCGCGCCGCCAGCCGGTCACCCGGTGGTAGCCGTCACCGAAGGGGGCGACCAGCGCGAAGCCCTCCGGTCCGGCGTCGACGGCGAGCGCGGAGCCGGTCTCCTCGGTCAGCCTGACGTCGGCGAGGACGAGGGAGCGGATCGCCGAGCGCCCGGGGAACGGCAGCCCGACCAGTTCCCGGACCGCGCTGTGCGCGCCGTCGGTACCCACCACGTAGGCGGCGCGCAGGGACGCGCCGCCGCCGGGCGTGGCGACCTCGACCGTCACCCCGTCGGCGTCCTGGACGAGTCCGGTCACCTCGGTCTCGTACGCGAAGCGCACCCCGGCCCCGGCGGCGCGCCGCTCCAGCAGCCGTTCCACCTCGTACTGCGGGACGACCAGGATGTAGGGGAAGCGCGTGGGGAGCGAGCCCAGCTCCAGCGAGAGGCCCCCGAAGAGGCGGAAACTTCCGAGGCGGCGGCCGGTCCCGGCCAGCTCGTCGGCGAGGCCGCGGGCGTCGAGCTGCTCCATGGTGCGGGCGTGCACCACCAGGGCGCGGGAGAGGTTGCTGATGCCGTGCGGACGCTTCTCCACCAGGGTGACCGGGACGCCGGCCTCGGCGAGGTCCCCGGCCAGCAGCAGCCCGGTGGGTCCGGCGCCGACGACGATCACGGAGCGGGACACGTCGTCGGCGTGGTGCGCGGTGGTGCCCTGAACAGTGGTCATGAGGCCTCCCGAGGTCGGTGGCCGCAGAGGTGACCCAGTAGGTCAACACCTGTTGGCCAACGCTTGTTGACTAAGCTAGACCCGCGGGTCTGGACGGTCAACAGCTGTTGGCCTACGTTTGTTGGCATGACCGAGAACAGCCCACCGGCCGACACCGGGACGCGCCGCCCCCGCCGCTCCGAGGCGACCCGGGCGGCGATCCTGCGGGCGGCCGTCGCGCGGTTCGCGGCCGACGGGTACGAGCGCGCCACCATCCGCGCCATCGCCCGGGACGCGGACATCGACCCGTCGATGGTGATGCGCTACTACGGCAGCAAGGAGGGGCTGTTCCGGGCCGCCTCGGAGATCGACCTGCGGATGCCGGACTTCGCCGGGGTGCGCCCCGAGGAGGCCGGCGAGGCGCTGGTGCGGCACTTCCTCCAGCGGTGGGAGGAGGACGGCTCACTGGCCGCGATGCTCCGGGTCGGGCTCGCCTCCGGGCTGGACGAAGGGCGGCAGCAGGCCCTGCTGGAGGGTCAGGTCGGGCCGGCGGTGGCCCGGTTCTGCGCGGTCCCGGCCGAGGTTCCGCGCCGCACGGCGCTGGTCGCCTCACAGGTCCTGGGCATGGCGGTGCTCCGCTACCTGCTGGAGGTGCCGACGGTCACCTCGATGACCCATGACGAGATCGTGGCGTGGCTCGCCCCGACGGTGCAGCGCTACGTCACCGCGGAGGACGCCTGAGGACCGCAGCGGAACACCGCACGGAACACCCGAAGCACCCCCGGACGCACGCCGAGGGCGCCGTCCGCGCGCCACGGAGCTTCGTGGCACGAGGACGGCACCCTCGGCGATCTGCGGTTCGGCGGGCCGGCCCCTGCGGGCCGGCGGGCGTCCGGCCGGGGCCGGGCGACCGGGTCAGGAGTTCTTGGTCCTGATGTTGGTCGACGTCACGCGGTGCTCCTCCTTGGACCTGTCCAGGACCATGACGGCACCGGCGATCGCGGCGAAGAGCACGATCGGGAGGACGACGTAGAGGCCCAGGGTCTCCACGACGCTCAGGCCGGTGCCGGGGTCGTCACCGTCGTCGCGGGTGAGCGCGAACGCGGGGGACGACATGAGCAGCATCATCAGCGTCGTGCCGGCGGCCAGGGCGCCGGTGCGCAGGGCGTTCTTCTTGTCCACGGCGCCCAAGGTACCCAACGCGGGGAGAGGCCGCGCGCCCGGGGTGCCCACCGCCGGGCGTGTCAGCCGGGCGCGTCCTGTTCCGGGTGCTCCCGCACCGGCTCGTCGAGGCCCGCCAGCAGGGCGTGCAGCCGTGGGGAGGAGGAGATCTCCTCCAGCGTGACGGGGCGGCCCTCGCCGTCGGCCACCGGCAGCCGCCAGTTGGGGTACTCGTCCGAGGTCCCGGGGACGTTCTGCGGACGCCGGTCGCCGACGCCGTCGGGGAGCCAGACGCCGACCAGGCGGGCCGGGGTCCGCCACAGGAACCGGTGCAGGGCGAGGACGACGTCCTCCTCGCGGGTGCCCTCCAGCAGGCCGCGGCCGTCCAGTTCGGCCAGCCACTCCCCCAGTTCGGCCGCCGCCTCCTGCCGCTCGGTCTCCGCCGGCCGGGTGAGCAGACCGAGCCGGTCCCGCAGGTCCACGTGGTCGTGGGCGATCCGGGAGGCGGTGGGCGGCAGGTCGTGGGTGGTGACGGTGGCCAGGCAGTCGGCCCGCCAACTCCCGGGGGCGAGGGGGCGGCCGTCGGTCTCCCAGGCGCGCTCGAACCAGAGCACCGAGGTGCCGAGGACCCCCCGGTCCCGCAGTGCCTCGCGGACGCCGGGCTCGACCGTGCCGAGATCCTCGCCGATGACGGCGGCGCCGGCCCGGTGCGCCTCCAGGGCGAGGACCGCGAGCATGGCCTCGGCGTCGTACCGGACGTAGGTTCCCCGGGTGGGCGGACGGCCCTGGGGGACCCACCAGAGCCGGAAGAGACCCATCACGTGGTCGATGCGCAGCGCCCCGGCGTGCCGGAACCGGGCGCGCAGCAGGTCGCGCAGCGGTGCGTAGCCGGTCTCGGCGAGGCGGTCGGGGCGCCAGGGCGGCAGGCCCCAGTCCTGTCCGCGCGCGTTGAAGGCGTCGGGGGGCGCCCCCACCGAGATGCCGGAGGCGAAGCAGTCCCTCAGGGCCCAGGTGTCCGCGCCCGCCGGGT
>NZ_JACADT010000657.1:0-3248 GCF_013421635.1 Streptomyces sp. UH6
GTGGGTGCGTGGGGTGCGTCGGGTGCGGGGCGGGGCGGTTCGTACGGTGGCCGGTCAGGCCGTCGGGGCGACGCCGGCCGGTGTGGGAGCGCCGTCCTGGGGCGCGTCCTTGGCCGCGTCCCGGGCCACGGCCCGGGCCCCGCGGCGCAGGGTGGTGAGGGCGACCAGGGCGCACAGCGCGGCGAGCGGGAGCCAGACCAGGGCGGGTTCGCCGAGGCCGATGAGACCGACGCCGATGGACGGGCCGAGGAACATGCCGACCCCCATCATCGAGTTGCACAGGGCGCTGGCCCGGGTCAGTTCCCGTTCGGGGACCTTGGAGATCAGCCAGGGGTGGAAGGAGCAGGAGTAGGCGCACTCGCCCAGGGCGAAGAAGACGGCGTACGCCAGCAGGCCGCCGAGCTGCACGGGGGTGGGGCCGAGGCCGGCCAGGCCGGCCAGGACGAAGCCGGCGACCCACAGGCCGACGGCGATGCGCAGGCCGAGCTCCTCGGGGCGGTTCTCCAGCCAGCGGGTGACGTGGCGCTGGGCGAGCACGATCACGGCGACGTTGAGCGTGAGCATCAGGGAGATCCAGCCGATGCCGGTGTCCATGAGCTGGTCGGCGACGAGCGGCGCGGTGGCCTCGAACTGGCTGTAGCCGATCAGGTAGGCGCCGAACTGGAAGAGGGCGACGCCCATCGAGGCACGGATCAGCATGCCGGCGCCGAAGGCCGCGGCGGGTTTGCCCGGCGCCGCCGCGTCCCCGGCGGCCGCCGCCTTCTCCGCGTCGGCCGCGTCACCCGGCTTCTCCGCGGAGTCCGCGGGCTCCGCGTCCTCCTCGGGGACCGACGGCACCCTGCGGGCCAGCCAGAGGGCCACCGCGACGGGCAGGTACCCGGCGGCGTTGGCGACCAGCAGCCAGACGATGGCGTCGCGGGAGAAGACGGTGAGGAGGAGGCCGGCCAGCAGGGAGCCGGCCGCGAGGGTGGCGTTGAGGATCTGGTACCGCCGGGCGAAGACCGCGCGGCGCTCCTCCGGCGGTACCAGGGAGTTGACGATCGGGATGATGGCGGCCATGAAGCAGCCCTGGCCGGCGCCGCCGAGGACGGCCGCGGTCGCGGTGGCGGGCACGGCCGAGGCGTCGGTGAGCACCAGGAAGCAGCCCAGCCACAGCACCAGGCCCCCGATGCCCAGGGCGTGCCGGGGAATCCGTGCGGACGTCGCCGTGAGCAGCAGCGAGACGGCGAGGTTGGCCACCCCGGAGACGCCGTAGTAGACGGCGACTCCGGCGGTGCCGATGTCCGGCTGCCCGGCCAGGTGGATCCCGATGAACGGGAAGACCATGCCGTAGCAGAACGACGAGAGGCCGTGCAGGAACAGGATGCGGTTGACCGACCGGCGGCGCAGCGCGGCCAGGGCGTCGCGCGCCGGTGCCGCCGGTACGGATTCCGTGGGGGTCATGAGGGTGCTCGCTTTCCGTCAGTCGCCGGCCACGAGGGCGAGGACGCGTGCCGGGCTGCCGGAGCCGCCGACGATGGGCAGGGGCGCGGCGATGAGCAGGGCGCCCTGCGGGGGCAGCCGGTGCAGGTTGCGCAGCTGGGTGAGGCCGTACTTGTCGGCGCCGTGGAAGTACCAGTGGCAGGGGTAGGGCTGGTCCTCGAACTCCCCGGCCAGTCCGGCGTCGGTGCCGACGGTCTCGACCCCGATGCCGACCAGCGGCGTCTCCTGGGCCAGCCACTTGGCGCACTCGGGGGCGATGCCGGGGGTGTGCCGCTCGTTGAGGAACTTCCCGGGGTCGTCCTGGCGGTCCGCCCATCCGGTGCGGTAGAGCATCCAGCCCTGCTCGGGGAGCGGACCGTGCTCCTTCTGCCACGCCTCGACGTGGTGGCGCTGCAGCAGGAAGTCCGGGTCCTCGGCGGCCTCCGCGGAGAAGTCCAGGACGGCGGCCGGCCCGAACAGGCGCCGCGGCGGGACCTGGGAGACGTCGTCGTGGTCCTTGCCGGGGAGCCAGTGCACGGGGGCGTCGAAGTGGGTGCCGGTGTGCTCGGACAGGCGGATGTTGTTCCAGTAGACGGTGGGTCCCGCCTCGTCGTAGTGGCTGATGACCTCGCGCTGGAACGGCCAGGGCTGGCCGCGGTCCGGCGGGAGCTGGATGAGCGGGGTCTCCTCGGAGAGGGGCGAGGTGAGGTCGACGACCTCGACGGAGCCGTCGGCGAGGGCGCCCAGCAGCGGGCCGAGAGCGGTCATGTCACTTCTCCGTGGGGTGCACGATGGTGGTCCAGTGGCTGTAGTCGGGGTGCTGTCCGCGCACCACCGCGTCGTACAGCTCCTGGAGCTTGCGGGTGGTCACGCCGGGCGCGCCGTCGCCGACGGGGATGCGGTCGACGCTGGTGACGGGGGCGAGCTCGGCGAGGGTGCCCGCGACGAAGACCTCGTCGGCGGTGTAGAGCTCGGTGCGGTCGATCTCGCGGCGCTCCATCGGGATGCCGAGCTCCTTGGCGGCGAGCTCGCCGACGGTGGCGACGGTGATGCCCTCGAGGACGCCGCTGGTGCCGGGCGGGGTGATGAGCTTGCCGTCGCGGAGCATCACCACGCAGGAGCCGGGGGCCTCCGAGACGCTGCCGCGCTGGTTGAGCAGCAGCGTGGTGTCGTAGCCGTTGCGGATGGCCTCGTGGTGGGCGAGGCGGCTGTTGTGGTAGTTGGCGCCGGCCTTGATGCGGGGCGGCATGCTGTCGTCGCTGATGCGGCGCCAGGAGGCGATGGTGGCGGCGAGCCCGCCCTCGAAGCCGCGCCCGCGGGGGGCGCGGGTGGAGGTGATGTGGACGCCGGCGTCGTCGGTGTGGCTGAGCGGGTCGAAGTTGGGGCCCATGTTGAAGTACGAGACGACGCAGATGTGTACGTCCTCGTCGAAGGCGTTGGCCCGCAGGACGTCGGTGACGCCCTGCTTCAGCTGGGCCTCGGTGAAGGGCACCTTCATGTGCAGGCTCTTCATGGAGCGCCCGAGGCGGGCCAGGTGCTCGTCGACGCGGAAGACGGCCAGGCCGTCCTGGCCGGGTCGGCGGTAGGCACGCAGCCCCTCGAAGACGTTGGCGCCCCAGAAGGCGCCCTGGGAGCGGGCGTGGACGGTGCAGTCCTCCCAGGCGACGATCTCGCCGTCGAGCCAGGCGTGGGTGGGTGGCAGCGGTGTGCTCATGTGCGGACTCCTGTGGTTCCGGTGCGGGAGAGGGCGGGAGAGGGCGGGAGGGGCCGGTCAGGCGGCGGCGGCG
>NZ_JACADT010000658.1:0-3247 GCF_013421635.1 Streptomyces sp. UH6
GGCGGGGTGGGGCGCCGGCGGGCGGCGTCGGCGAGGACCCAGGCGCGGTGAAGAGTCACCAGCTCCTCCGTGGACGCCCCGCACACCCGGGCGAACCGCTCCACCGGGGCGTACTCCGTCGGCACCGCGTCCCCGTTGCAGTACCGGTGCAGCGTCGACGTGCTCATGTGGAGCCGCTTGGCGAGCACCCCGTAGCTGCGCCCCGAACGGTCCTTCAACTCCCTCAGCCGCCGCGCGAACCCGGCGGTGTCCTCAGCCCCCGTCACTGTCCCTCTCCCCCTCGTCCTCCGGTCGGAACGTCCCGTCCCGGCATTCCAGGAGGTGACGTTTTCACTGGTCAGGGCGTTAGGAACGTTCCAGCGTCCCGAACACCCCGGCATCGTCGCCGCTGGGACGAAAACGCCCACAAGCTGAGGTCATCCAAGCACGCCGCTCCGGTCGACAGGTCGAGCGGCCTGCCGAACTCCACTCTCCTGAGAGGTATTTCGCCATGCGCGTTCTCGCTTCCCGCCGCCCCCGTGTCCGTCTCCTCGCCGCCGCGACCGTCGCGTTCGCCGCGTTCTCGCTGACCGCCTGCCAGGGCGACGCGGACGCCGACGTCACCGACTCCTCCCCGCAGGCGTCCGCCCCCGCCGCCGGTTCGGACGCCTCCGACGCCGGGAAGGGCGCGAAGCCGGCCGGCTCGGAGAAGTCGGACGACGCGGCCTCCGACGCGGAGAAGGGCACCGGCTCCTCCACCGGCTCCGGCGGGTCCCAGGGCACGGGCAAGGGCGGATCGGCCGGCACCTCGGGCTCGGACTCCGGTTCCGGTTCCGGCTCGGGCTCCGGCTCCGACGCGTCCCCGGTCCCGTGCACCGCGGCGAACACCAAGGTCCGCGTCACCGCCGTCTCCCGCCCGATCAACCACATCCTGGTCACCGCCACCAACACCGGCACCGTCCCGTGCTTCGCCTACCACGCGCCGTTCCTGCGGTTCGACGACGCCCAGGCGCCCGTCCCGGTGCTCCGCGACAGCCGGCCCCAGGCGGTCGTGACGATCGACCCGGGGAAGTCCGCCTACGCCGGGGTGATGACCGCCGCGGCCACCGGTGAGGGCGAGGGCGGCCGCACCGCCCAGAAGCTGACCGTCACCTACGCGGACCGCTCGGGCGCCGCGGCCGGCCGGGGCGCCACCGTGGCGCTGCCCTCGGGCGGCGTGTACGTCGACAGCACCCACACGGTCACCTACTGGCAGCAGGAGATGGACCTCGCGCTGGTCTGGTGACGGCGGAGGCATCCCGGCGACGGCCTCGGCGGTCGGGCCCCTCACCCGCGGGTCGGGTGGGGGGCCTCCCCATGTCCCGTCGCGAACCGCCGCGACTCCGGAGCGGTCAGCCGACGAGGAGCTGGGACCTCAGCTTCCTGAGGTCCTTGGCGTCCAGGCCGAGCGCCTTCTTCTCGTACCGGGTGAAGGACCCGTAGGCGTCCTCGACCTCCTCGAAACCGGAGTTGAGGTAGGAGGGGCGGACGTCCAGGAGCGGCTTGTAGACGGCGGCCTGCTGGGGCGGAAGGGCCGCGAGCGTCGCCGCGTTGGCCTCGGCGCGGTAGTGGTTGGACGCCAGGTAGTCCCGCATGACCGTCTCGCGGGGCACGCCGAGGGCGGTGAGCAGGACGGCGCTCGCCCAGCCGGTGCGGTCCTTGCCGGCCGTGCAGTGGTAGAGCGAGCCGTCCGCGTCGTCGGTGATCCCGTTCAGGACGGCGGTGTAGGCGGTCCGCGCGCTTTCGTCGCCGACCATGCCCTTCTCGCCGTCGATCATGAACTGCTCGGCCTGTTCGGGCGTGGTCGGCATCTCGAAGCCCTCCACTCCGCCGGCGGTGTCGCCCATGACGTCGGCCACGACGTACCGGACACCGTCGGGGAGACGGTCCGGGGCGGCCGTCCGTTCCGACGTGGTGCGCAGGTCGTAGTCGACGGATATGCCGAGCCTGGTCAGCTTGGCGAGATCGGCGTCGGTCAGGCGCTCCAGGGAGTCCGAGCGGTAGACGACGCCCATCTTCACCCAGTGCCCGTCCGCGGTGCGGTAGCCGCCCGCGTCACGGAAGTTGACGGTGCCTTCGAGCCGGACCAGCCGGTCGGCGAGGCGCAGGCGGTCGCCCTCGGACGGCACCAGGTCGAACCACTGCCGGTCGGCCGCGGGCAGACCGGTGACGGTCACGGAGCCGGTGGAGCCACCGCCGGCCACGGTGCGGCCGTTCGCGCGGACCGTGACGTGGCGGACGCCGGGGGCCTGCCAGGTGATCCGGTAGGAGCCGTCCTCCCGCGCGGTGACCTCAGCAGTGGTGAAGGGGATGCCGGTGGCGTCGTGCCGCTGGGCGGCCGAGGCGGCGGGAGCGGAGGGGGCGGCGGGGGCCGCGACGGCGGGGGAGGCGGTGCCGGCGAGCACGGCGATCGCCGTCAGGACGTATGCGGTGGACCTGACGTGGGGCGTGGAAGTCATGGCCCGGATCGTGCGCCGCGGAGGTGTGACGAGGGCGAACACCCGGCCAACCGGGGGCGACCGCGCGATGGCGTGATCCGTGGTGTCGTCGAGGTGCGGCGGCCGTCACGCGGTCTCCTGGCGCGGGGCGCGCACGCCGTGGCGGGCCAGCAGGGACGCCAGTCCGAGCAGGAGGAGGGCCAGGGAGAGCGTGATCCAGGGGGCGGGCTCGCCCTCGAGCTGGGGGGAGACGCGGCGGTGGACGTCGTAGGACACCCGCACCGTGTCCCCCGTGCCGATGTCCTCGCCCCCGCGCCCGGTGACGACCTTGCCGGGGTGGCCGCCGGGGCACTCCAGGGTGAGGCTGTGGCGGGAGGGGGCGGCGGGGCCGTCGCCCCACGACGGCTGCGCGTCCGCCGCCACGGTCAGGACCCGGCAGGTGGCCGTCTCCCCACGGGGGATGCTGTGCTGGGCCGCGGCGGCGGTGGCGAGGAGCGCGATCATGGTCAGCACGGAGCCGAAGAAGCGGCCCGTGCCGCCGACCAGGCTCCGGTAGAGGATCCAGGCGCCGAGCATCAGGACGCAGCCGCCCCCCACGCCCACGGCGAGGGGCAGCCCGCTCGCGCGGAAGAACCAGTAGGCCCAGCCGTGGACGGCGACGGCGGCGACCGGGGGAGTCGCGACGGCGACCCACCGCCGGATCGTCGTCGTGCGAGGCTCGGCGGTACGGGGTGTGGGCACGTCAGCCACCTCCGGGGTGTGGCGCGAGGTCCGCACGTTCGCACCGGAGG
>NZ_JACADT010000659.1:0-3244 GCF_013421635.1 Streptomyces sp. UH6
CGGCGTCCCGCCGGGCACGGACAGCCACGACCTCCAGGACCAGCGTGACCGGTCCGCCGGTCAGGGGATCCGGGACGGCCAGGTGTTCCAGGACACCCACGGCTCCGCGGCCGGCCACGGCACCCCGGGCGCGGGCGCGCACAGCCCTCAGGCCACGGCCGGCACGCAGGGCACGCCCGGTGCGGGCAACGTGACGGGCGGCCCGTTCGGCGGCGTCACCGGAACGCGGGACGGCCACGGCACCCACGGCCACGACACCTACGGCACCGGCACCGGCACCGACGGCACCGCGACCCACGGACGCGACACCCACGCCACCGGAGCCCACGACACCGGCACGTACGCCACGGGTACCGGCGGCACCGGGACCCACGGCACCGGCACCCGCCACGCCGACGACGGCCCCGGCGAGACGCTGCACCGGCTGCTGCCGCACGAGGACACGGAGAAGCAGACCCAGCGCCTGCACCACGCCATGGGCGGCTTCGTCGACGAGCCCCGCGGCTCGGTGGCCGAGGCGGAGAAGATCCTGGACGAGGTGTCCGAACGCCTCAGCTCCTGCCTGACCGCCCGGCGCCGCACCCTGCGCACCGCCTGGCAGTCCCTGGGCGACGAGACCGCCGACCCGTCCGCCGACACCGAGCAGCTCCGGCTGATCCTGCGCGACTACCGCGAGCTCACCGAGCGGCTGCTGCGGCTCTGACGCCCCCTCCGCGAAGCACCGACGCAGCCGACGCAGCCGACGCAGCCGAGGAGCCGAGAAGTTCAGTCCCGCCGGGCCCGCCGCTCGGCCAGCACGCCCTCCACGTCGAAGGGCTTGCGGCCGAGCGGCGGGCCCGGCGGCGGCTTGTACATCATGTCGCGGATCTTGACGTTCACGTCCTCGAGGATCTTGCGCGCCGCCCCCTCCGTCGGGGCGGCCAGCGCCGCCTCGTGGGCGTCCTCGGCCTCCTTGCGCAGGGCCAGCGCCGGAGGCAGCACGGACAGGCCCTCGCGGGCCATCTTGCGCTTCACCCACCACAGGTCGTCGTGCGCGGCGCCGAGGTCCGGCAGGGGCTTGCCCGCGCCCGGCAGATCGGCGAACTCGCCCCGGGCCTCCGCCTCACGGATCTGGCGGTCCACCCAGGACTCGAAGTTCACGCCCGGAGGCTTCCGTTCGGTCATGCGTCCATTGTCCCGGACCGGAGGTCCGGCGGACGAGCGGCATCAGGCCGATCTATCATCGGCACCGGTCCGCCCGGTACGCACCACGAGGAGCTGAGCGCAGTGCTCGAACTGACCATGGCCGCCGTCTCCGGCACGGACGAGGGCGCCACGGCCGGCATGCAGATGGCCGACGCGCCCAGCGCCCCCGGCTCGGTGCTGCGGGTCGGCCGCGACAAGGCGGTGTGCCGGCTCGGCACGCCGTCGGACTGGCTGTTCGTCTCCCGGGTCCACCTGGAGTTCCAGTACGGTTCGGACGGCGTCTGGCACCTGACCTGGCTGCGCGGCTCCCAGCCGGACCCCTCCTCCGAGGTCCGCATCCTGATGGGCGGCGCCACCCACCCGCTGGCCTACGGCGGCACGGTCACCCTGCCGCCCGGCGGCTCCGGCGAGATCGTCGTCCAGGACCGCACCTCGCCCCGCAGCGTCAACGTGGGCTTCTACCACGAGGCCTGACCCCCCGGCCCCGGCGCGGAGCCGCTACGCCAGGACCCGTGCCAGCGCGAACCCGTCGTGTCCCTTGACCCCCACCGTCTGCAGCGCGGTGCCGCTGAGCCTCGGGTGCGTGGCGATCAGTTCCAGCGCGGCGCGGGTGCCGCGGACGTCCGGGGCGTCGCCGTCGGCGTCGGTGACCCGGCCGCCGCGCACCACGTTGTCCACGACGATCAGGCTGCCCGCCGAGGTGAGCCGCAGCGCCCACTCCACGTAGTGCGCGTTGTTGGCCTTGTCGGCGTCGATGAACACCAGGTCGAAGGGGGGCGGGTGCTCGTCGGCCAGCTTCGGCAGCGACTCCAGCGCCGGGCCCACCCGCACCTCCACGATCCGGTCCAGCCCCGCCCGGGCGAGGTTGCGGCGGGCGATCGCGGCGTGCCGCTCCTCGTACTCCAGAGTGACCAGGCGGCCGTCCGCCGGCAGGGCGCGGGCCAGCCAGATGGTGCTGTACCCGGCCAGCGTGCCGATCTCCAGGATGTTCCGGGCCCCCTGCGTCTCGGCCAGCAGGCGCAGCAGCTTGCCCGCGGTCGCCGACACGCCGATCGGCGGCAGGCCCGCCTCGCCGGCGTCGCGCAGGGCCGCCGTCAGTGCCTCGTCCTCCGGGGCGAGCAGGGCGGACAGATAGTCGTCGACGTCGTTCCAGACTGCGGGATTCCCGCCTGCGGGGTCGCTCATCGGACAGTCCTTTCCCTGGGGCCGACCGGCCGACCGGCCGACGGGCCGACCGGCCGGCCGGACGGGGCGGAGGGAACCCCGCGGGTCCCCTTCCCCGGGGATTATGGCCCCGGCCCGCCGCCCGCGCCCGCCACCGTGAGCACGCGCCGCCGCCGTGCCGGTCAGTCCTGGACGCGGTCGAACCGGGGTCCGTCGGCGTCCGCGGCCACCGTGTACCGGGTGGCGGCGCCGCCGTCCCGGACGGTCTGGCAGGTGTACCCGCTGGGCGCGGACCCGTCGACCGCGGCGGCGACGGGAATCTCGTCGCAGGACAGCTCGGTGCCGGCGTCGCCGCCGAACCGCTCCCAGAACTCGTGGTGGACGCGCCGGGCGACCAGCAGCCGCTTCTGCGGCTCGGCTCGGTAGGGGGTGAGGACGTCGTCCGGTTCGTAGGTCTCGCCGATGGTGACGGTGTAGGGGATCTCGACCCCCTCGTACGTCACCGTGCACGCGCTGCTCGCCTTCGCCTCCCGGGTGACGCCGTGCGGGCAGACCGCGGTGGTCCTGCCCGCCACCCGGGCGTCGCTCAGCAGGTCTCCCTGGAGCGCGTACTCGACCTGCGTGGTGAAGTCCGCGCCGTTGTCCGGCTTCCCGGGGGGCTCTTCCATGTCCGCGCCGCTCGCGGCGACCCCCTCCTGAGGGCCGGTGACCGCCACGGCCAGCGGCCCGGCCGTCGTCGCCGAGGATTCCGGCGCGGCGTCGGAGGCGGTGCCCGCTCCGTCCGCCGGAGAGGGGCCGGTGGCCGCCCCGTCGTCGGATCCACAGCCGGCGACCAGCAGCGCGGCGGCGGCAACACCCAGGAACAAGGGGGGAATTCGTCGCATGACCGGAATGC